>CAYJBI010000029.1:0-13751 GCA_964368345.1 uncultured Mariniplasma sp.
TATATAAATAACGATTCAAAGGAGAATTTATGGAGAAAACAGAATACAAAATAGCATTATTAATTGATTCGGAAAATGTATCACCCAAATATATAAAATCAGTTATGAATGAGATTGCAAAATACGGGAAGATAGTTATCGCAAGATTCTACGGTGATGTTAATAATTTGTCAAAAGATTGGCATAAAACTGCACAAGACAATGCCATCAAACCCGTCCATCAATATAATGTTGCTATTGGGAAAAATGCTGCAGACATGGCTATGGCACTTGATGCACAGGAAATGATGTATCAAGAAAAAGTGAATGCATTTTTTCTTGTAACATCAGATTCAGATTTTACACCTCTTGCAGTGAAATTAAGAGAAGGTGGTATGCATGTTATTGGCGTTGGTAGTATTAAAACAGCAACACAAGCATTCCGCTCAGCTTGTAATGAGTTTAAATACTTTGAATACTTAGATGATGAAGAGGAAGAAGAATTAGCTCCTAAAGTGGTTGAAGCTGATAAGGATGAACTTGAACGAACGATAAAAGGTGTTATAATCGAAAATGGTATGGAAAATAGAATCCAATTATCTAGACTAGGTGATATCTTAGTTAATCGATTCTCAGATTTCGATCCTAGAAAATACGGTCACAGAACACTTTCGAGTTTAGTTACTTCAATGAGTGGTATCGTTTCAAGTCAAGAAAAAACAACGACCTACATTTCTTTAAAATCTACGATGCAAAAAGAACAAATAATGCATGAAATCGTCGATATCATCCATAAAAATAAAAGTAAAGAAATGATACTTACAAAAATTAAACAAGAACTTGAAAAAAGGTATCCATCGTTTAATTATGCAGAATTAGGGTTTACCCGTTTTTCTAAATTAGTAGGAAGTATACCCAATATTGTTGTAAGTAAAAATGCTGCTAAGATCAAATGAAGACGTATAATATTAAGCAAGACTTTCCAACGAAAAGTCTTGCGAAAGATCGTTTAGAAATAATTCTAAAATACGAAAAAGAAGCTATTATTAAAATCATTCACGGTTATGGGTCTAGTGGAGTTGGTGGCGATATTAAAGATATGATTCGTGAACTTCTAGAATTAAAACTACATCAAAAGAAGATTAAAGCATATATTCCTGGAGAAGCTTTTGGTCATCTTTTAGGCTATGATTATGTGATCAAAACATATCGAAAATTACTCTCTCAAGACCCACTTTATCAAAGACCCAATGAAGGTATTACATATATCATCATCTAAAGGAAGTATGTATTATGAATATATCTAACTATATCAAACCTAAATCAATGATTTATACAGGCGAACATAAAGATGCTCAAACAATGATAAATCACTATCAATATAATACAGATACCCTTAATATTACACATACATTTGATAGTGATCCTAAACTTAAACATTACATTCAAGTCATTGGATTATCTCAAGTTGAAGTGATTGATTCTATTAGAGATTTTTACCCCATTGACCCTCTTGTATTAGAAGATGTTTTTAATGTGAATCAACGAACTAAAATTGAACATAAGGGTTCATATGTTTTTGCTGTGATTAATTTAGAGTTTTTAGATCATATGGATATTGATGACGAATACATGAGTTTGGTGATGTTCAAAGATACTTTAATTACATTTCATGAAAAAGAACCTATTTTTCTACAACCGATTGAATCGCTTTTCAATGATCACAAAGATTTAAGAGAACGCACGATTGATTATCTTTTTTACCAAATATTGGATATGATTACGGATAATCATCTCGATATTTATGATATTCTTGATGAGCAAATTATCAAATTTGAAGAATCGATTATGGAAAGCGAAAATATTAAGCAAGATGAGTTTTACCATGTTAGAAAAACAATGCTAAAATTAAAAAGTTTTGTTACCCCTACTTATGAACAACTAGATAAGTTATTAAACAAAAAAATAGAATTGATTAATATAGATCATCAGCCTTATTTTGAAGATTTAATGGATCATTTACAACGATTAGATAATCGAATCACTCAATCACGTGAAAAAATAAGGAATCTTCTTGATCTTGACATGAATAATCAATCTACAAAAATGAATAAGATTATGGCAACTTTAACACTATTTTCTGCTATATTTATTCCACTATCTTTCCTTACAGGTTTCTTTGGCATGAATTTTGTATATTTTGAAGTGTTAGAGTATAAACATGCTGTCTTTATTTTTACTGGATTTTGTATTTTGATATTTGTTTTCATGTTCGTTTTTTTCAAACGAAAGAAATGGTTTTAATCATTGATATCAAATTCATTTTTTAAGTTATGAAATCTATGCATTCAAAAGTAGAATCGTATAAAAAATGATAGACAATAAATAAAGAAGTGGTACAATAAGGCTGAAGAATAAACGCTTCATTCATTACGCAGCATGAGATGGTGCGTAGACCTTAAAAACATTCAATTTTCATATATATTTATATAAGAGAATAAACTGTCATTTGAAGATCAATCACCATTTTGATATATGTTACATTTATTAGAAGAGAGGTGAAATCATATGGCAGAAAAGAAAGTTGTTCAACAAGCTAAACCAGTTCAACAACCAATTAAACCAGCTCCAAAAGCTCCAGTTCAACCAACTAAACCAGCTGGTAAGAAGTAAAAAGAACTTTTAGAACTAACACCAATCGCTGAAACGCGAATGGACTAATAAATCACTGATAACCAACGTGTCTTAGCTTAGGCTGAGACATTTTTTTATATTCAATACCGTATGATAGAATATAAAAAACAATGATATTTATAAGAAAACGTTATCATCGTATTTTTATGAGCAAAATGCTTGACACGCTCTTTTAATTATAAAAATTAGTGATATAATAAAAATGAAATGAACGATACAATTCAAAGGAGATACCTATGGATTCAAATGCTTTAATTACAAGCGAAAAGCTTGCACATTTTTACACGCAATTAGAAAAAAATAAAAAACAACCAGGACCTTTGATGCCGACATTACATGATGCTCAGCATATTTTTGGTCATATTCCATTAAGTATTCAAAAAATTATTTCTAAAGAACTTCAAGAAAGTATTGCCAAGATTAATGGTGTTGTGACATTCTATGGCAATTTTTCAGTTGCTCCAAAAGGGAAAAAGACGATCAGTGTTTGTTTAGGAACAGCTTGTTATGTCAGAGGCTCTCAAAATGTGATTGAAGCTCTTCAAGATGAGTTCAAGATTAAACCAGGTGAAACAACGAAAGATGGAGAAATCACGCTTTGTGCAACTCGTTGTATTGGAGCGTGTGGTTTAGCACCTGTTTTTTCTGTTGATGATCATATTTATGGAAACGCAAATGTTCAAAAAGCGAAACAAGTCTTAAAAGAGATGAAAGAAGCCGTCGATGAAACTAAGTGAAATCATTAAAAAATATAACTGTAAGGTTTATACACCTGATATATTGAAAGAAAAACAAATTCGTTATGCATTTTGTGCTGATCTTATGAGTGATGCCCTAATTATCATGAATTCAGTTCAAGATAATCGTGTCTTAAATGAAGGTCTATTAATCACGGGCTTAACAACCAATCAATCGATAAGAACTGCAGAAATGCTTGATATGGAAGTTGTTTTACTCGTTAGAGGCAAAATTCCATCACTTAAAGTTATAGATCTTGCGAAAGAATTAAACATTATTCTTCTTTCTACTGAAATGACCATGTTCAATACAAGTGGCATGATGTATGCAGATGGTATTAAGGGAATCATGTATAACCAACAATGGTAAAAGAATATCAAATCATCGCAAAAAATTACGAACTAGCAGGTCGCGCTTCATCTGAAATAAAAAGAACTCTGAAAGCAATGAATATTCCTTGGTCACTTTTAAAACGGGTTTGTGCAGTTTCTTATGAAGCTGAAATCAATGTAGTTATTCACTCATTCGGAGGGTATGTCACATTTAATCTAACAGATGATGTCATCATTTTAGATTTTTATGATGATGGGCCTGGAATTAAAGATATTGAACTTGCGATGACAGAAGGTTACTCAACAGCCAATGAACTAGATCATGCCAATGGTTTTGGTGCAGGTATGGGACTTCTTAATATGAAAAGATCAAGTGATGTTATGCAAATTGAATCTGATTCATTTGGTACACATGTTCATCTTTTGTTTTATCGAGGTGAAAAATATGAAGGCTAAAGACATACTATCAAATGATTTTAAACTTTTGACTAAAGATAAAACACTTAGCCGTGAATTTAATACCGTTTATGCAACAGATCTTTTATCTCAAGCTATTAAAAGTGCAGATGAGAAGGCTGTACTGATTACTTTAATTTCTCATGACACAGCAGTAGCTTTGGCAATGATGCTTGATTTACCAGCTATTATTATTACAGAAAACAAATACATAACAGATCAAATGATTGAAAAATGCAATGAAGAAAATATATGTTTGATATCAACTAAGTTTAAAACACATGAAGTCATTATCAATATGAATAAAAGAGGTCTCATATGAGATATTATTATGACCTTCATATCCATTCAGTTTTATCACCAGATGCAGATATTCTTATGACACCTAATAATATTTTTAACATGGCATATTTAAAAAAAATGGATATTATTTCTATTACTGACCACAATTCGTGTAAACAATTGATGATGATGGAAGAAATCTCACACAGTTATGACATACTTTTTATTCCTGGCATCGAGTTATCTTTAAAAGAAGATGTTCACGTGATTTGTTATTTTGAATCGGTTTTAGATGCTTTAACCTTTGAAGAAGCAATTGAACCATATCGGTCAAAAATCTTGTATGATGGAAGATTTGAAAACGTTCAAGGAATTACAGATATTCATGACGAAATTATTGAGGTTTATCCGTATGATTTATCAAAAAATCTCTCTCTTTCTTTATATGAGTTAAATGAATTCGTAAGACCCTTTCCACATCTTTTAGTATTTGCTCACATTGATCGATTAAAACACAGTGGTTTGGCATATATAAGTGATATTAAGGTTGATGCAATTGAACTCTCAAGAGCAGTTAAATCACATTTTCTACAAGATAATGACTTAAAAAGATATATACAACTTCATAGTTCTGATGCACATCAAATAACGGATATCAATGAACGAACGGAAAAAAACACAATGGAATTAGAAAACTTAACAAAAGAAGCTTTCTTCAAATACTTTCGCCATGGATAATCTATCATCGTATATACTTGATTTAATTCAAAACTCAATAAGAGCAAAATCAGAGATAATCATCTGTGAAATTAAAGAAGATGACAAACTTCATCTTAGACTAAGTGATAATGGTTGTGGTATGGATGAAAAAATGCTAAAAGAATCAGTTTCACCTTATTTTACAACACGTAAAACGAGAAATGTTGGATTAGGACTTTCCATGATTCAATTACTTTCAACACAAACAATGGGGAGTTTTAATATAAATTCACAGTTAAAAATAGGAACAACACTTGATGTATCATTTGACCATCATCATTTGGATATGCCTCCGATGGGAGACCTTGGTGAGATGATCTACTTAATCTCAATTCATCAAGATGTACATGAGTTTCTATTTACCTATCAAAAAAATCATCAATCATTTCATTATCAACTAACACAAATTAAAGAAATGCTAGGATTGACAATAACAAATATAGAAATAAAAGAATATTTAATGAGTTATATTAATCAAGAAATCATGAAAGTGAGAGGAATAGAATGAAATCACTCGAAGATCTACAAAAGCTTAGAGATGAAGCTTTAAAAAAAATGAATATGAGATACATAAAAGGTGGATATCGCATTCAAGTTGGTATGGGGACATGTGGAATCGCATCAGGTGCTAAACAAGTGCTACAAGGGTTTTTGAAAATTTTGAATGAGAAAAATATAACCAATGTTGCAGTGACACAAGTGGGTTGTATGGGTGAATGCGCATATGAGCCGATGGCAGAAGTTATCGACGATCATGGACAATCCTTTGTTTATTGTTCAATTAATGATCGCATCATTAATGAAATTATTGAGTCACATATTATGAATCAAAAACCCATTGAAAAATATCTGTTAACAACAAGAAAAGGATAGGTGAAATCATGTTAGAACGTACACAAGTACTGATCTGTGGTGGAACTGGTTGCATGAGTTCAAAATCAAAGGAAATCAAAGATACCTTTGAAAATGTTTTACTTAATATGGGTATTAAAAATGAAGTAGGACTCGTGTTAACGGGTTGTTTCGGACTTTGCGAAAAGGGTCCTGTGATTGTTGTTTATCCGGAAGAAACATTCTATTCACACGTTACGATTGATGATGTTGAAGATATCTGTTATGAACATTTATTAAAGGGGCGTCCTCTCGAACGTTTAATGATTAAAGATCCTGTTGATAAAAAGAAAATTAAGAATATGAGCCAGCTCAAATTCTATTCTAAACAAAGACGTATTGCCTTAAGAAATTGTGGGAATATTAACCCTCTTGATATCACAGAATATATTGCTAAAGACGGTTATATGGCATTAGCAAAAGTCGTTACTCAAATGTCATCACAAGAAGTTGTCGACGAAATGATTCAATCAGGTCTTCGTGGACGCGGTGGTGGAGGATTCTTAACTGGAAAAAAATGGCAGTTTGCTAAAAACTCAGTATCAGATAAAAAATATGTCATTTGTAATGCTGATGAAGGAGATCCGGGTGCATTTATGGATCGCGCAGTCTTAGAAGGAGATCCACATTCAGTTTTAGAAGCTATGGCTATTTGTGGCTATGCGATAGGAGCAGATCAAGGATATATTTATGTTAGAGCAGAGTATCCTGTAGCAGTTGAAAGACTTAAGATAGCGATTAATCAAGCTAGAGAATATCAGTTGCTTGGGAAAAACTTATTTAACACAGACTTTAGTTTTGATGTTGATATTCGTTTAGGTGCTGGAGCTTTCGTTTGTGGGGAAGAAACTGCATTAATCGCATCCATTGAAGGGTATCGCGGTATGCCTCGTTTGAAACCTCCTTTTCCAGCAGTCAAAGGCTTATGGAGTCAACCAACCAATGTAAATAACGTTGAAACCTTCGCAAATGTTCCTGTTGTTTTTCTAAAAGGTGCTGATTGGTTTAGATCGATTGGAACTGAAAAATCAAGTGGCACAAAGGTGTTTGCTTTAGGAGGAAAAATTGTTAATACAGGATTAGTTGAAGTACCTATGGGTACGACACTTCGTGAAGTCATTTATGATATTGGTGGAGGAATTCCTAATAAACGTAAATTTAAAGCAGTTCAAACAGGAGGACCTTCTGGTGGATGTATTACCGAGAAAGATTTGGATACTCCGATTGAATTTGAAAATCTAACTGCACTTGGATCTATGATGGGTTCAGGTGGAATGATTGTTATGGACGAAGATAACTGTATGGTTGACGTTGCACGTTTCTATCTTGATTTTACAGTTGATGAATCATGCGGAAAGTGTACACCATGTAGAGAAGGAACCAAACAGATGAAAGAAATCTTGGATCGCATCTGTGAAGGCTTAGGGACAATGAAAGATATCGATGAACTTGAGCGTCTTGGACACATGATTCAAGAAACATCACTCTGTGGTCTTGGTCAAACAGCACCCAATCCAGTTTTATCAACATTAAAGCACTTTAGACATGAATATGAAGCACATGTTATTGATAAAGTATGCCCAGCAGGAGTTTGTAGAGAATTAACTAACTTTGTGATTGATGACAATTGTATAGGTTGTACTAAATGTGCCCAAAATTGCCCAACAAACGCAATTCAAGGTTGGCCAAAACAAAAACATGTTATCGATTTGGATTTATGTATCAGATGTGGAGCGTGTAAAAAAGCATGTCCAGTTCACGCTATTTCAAGTGTTGGTATTCATGAGGAGAAACGTATATGATAAAAGAAGTTCACTTAGTCATTAATGGTCAAAATATTACAACAACATCGGATCAAACCATTTTAAAAGCTGCAGAAAAAAATCATATTCATATTCCTCGCTTATGTTATTTTGAGGGTATACATGAAGAAGGAAATTGTCGTGTTTGTTCAGTTAAAATTAATGGACAAAAGAACTTAAAACCAGCATGTCGTACACTTGTTGAAGAAAATATGAATGTTATAACAAATGATCTTGATGTATATGAAGCAGTAACTATGAATCTTGAACTTTTAGCGCATAAGCACCATTTTGAATGCTTCACATGTTCAAGAGAAAACAATTGTGAATTCTTAGATTTACTAAGAGAATACTCAATTGAAAATGAATTAACATATCTCTATGGAACTAATCAACAGCCTCGCTACTATTCTGATTCAAGTGGAGTTATTACACTTGATTCATCAAAATGTATTCTTTGTGGAAGATGTGTTTCAGCATGTGAGAAATTTACTGGTCTAGGCATTTTAAACTTTAATCAAAGAGGATCAGATACCTATGTAGGACCGGCATTATTCCATCATATGGAAGATTCAGGATGTATCTATTGCGGAAAATGTATTCAAGCATGTCCAACAGGTGCATTAAGCGAAAAAGATGATATTAGAGCTGTTGAAATGGCACTTCGTGATCCGGGCAAGAAAGTTATTGTTCAAGTTGCTCCTTCTATTAGAGCAGCACTTGGGGAAGAGTTTGGATATCCAATTGGAACAAATGTTGAAGGTCAGATGTTTGCAGCACTTAAAGAACTTGGCATTGATGAAATAATGGATACAAACTTTACTGCAGATTTAACCATTCTTGAAGAAGGTACTGAATTTATTCATCGGTTAAAAAATAACGGTCCATTTCCAATGTTTACATCATGCTCTCCAGGCTGGGTTAATTATTTAGAACTCTATCATCCAGATTTAATTCCTAATGTTTCTTCATGTAAATCACCTCAACAAATGGCAGGAGCACTAATTAAAACATATTATGCAAAAGAACTTAATCTTGACCCTAAAAACATTGTTTCAGTATCTATTATGCCTTGTATTGCTAAAAAGGAAGAAGCAAGACGTGAGGATATGGGAAGAGATGGATATAGAGATGTCGATATTGTCTTAACAACAAGAGAACTTGCAAGACTTATTCGTAGACACAAAATTGATTTTAAGTCTCTAAAACCTATGCAGCCTTATGGTATGCTAGCTTCTTATACAGGAGCAGGCACAATCTTTGGAGCAACCGGTGGTGTGATGGAAGCTGCACTACGTACAGTTACAGAAATTCTAGAAGAGCACCCAACACCTATTGATTTTAAAGAACTTAGAGGCACTCAAGATATAAAAGAAGCAACTTATATGGTTGCTGGTACACCTGTTAGAGTGGCTGTTGTTCATGGTGGTTATGCGATTGGTAAATTTATAGAGGATATGAAGCGCCTAGATAAAAAATATCATTTTGTTGAAGTGATGGGATGTACAGGTGGATGTATCAATGGTGGAGGTCAACCGATTGTTCCAGCAAAAATTGCAGAAAAAACTGACATCAGAGCACTTCGCGCTAATGTTCTTTACCAAATTGATAAAGACGCACCCCTACGTAAATCACATGAAAACCCCTTTGTTAAGGAATTATATGATAAGTTTCTAGGTGTTCCAAATTCGCATGAAGCACATAAACTACTTCATACACATTATCAAAAAAGATCTGCTTATAAAGATATTTAAAAGAGAGGTTACTCATGAAAAAATGGCTTATCATCCTCATTATATTCTTCTTATCTAGCTGTAAACCAACTGAAAAAATGACGATTATGGCACCCCAAGGTAGTCCGGCTATGACAATTGTAGGTCTTAATGACGATGATTATGCAATTGATATTGTGAATGGCGCTGATCCATTAATTGCTGCATTTGGTTCAAAGTCACATGATGTGATTATCGCTCCAACCAATCTTGGTGCAAAACTTTTTCAATCGAAAGAAGATTATCAATTAGCAGCAGTACTCATTTGGGGTAACTATCATTTAGTATCAACACAGTTTACACATTCTTCTTTAAGTGAAATTCAAGGTAAAGAAATTATAGTTTTTGGTCAAAATCAAACATCAGATATCATCATTAAACATGTATTGAATCAAGAAAACATCCAAGCCACCATCACATATGTTGATTCTGTTCAAACAGCATCTTCTCAATATATACATGATCCATCGAAAATAGTCATGGTAGCTGAACCGAGTTTATCTAAAATAAAGAGTTTGGTTCCTGATACAAAATCGATTGACCTTCAAGAAGAGTATGAAAAGTTGCATCAAGGATTATCATATCCACAAGCTTCACTTTTCGTTAAAAAAGATGCAACTAAACAAGAAATCAATCATCTTTTACTTGATTTTGAAAAATCAATTGCATTTATGAATGATAAATCTACAGATGCTTTAACAAAAGGTGTTTCACTTGGTATCGTTGATCATACGAATCTTCTACTAGATTCCGTTGATGGAAGTCATTTAATGTTAAAAAAACCAAACGAAGTGATGGATTCCATCACAGCATATTTATCAATTATACTTGAAATGAATCCAAATCTTATCGGTGGTTCTCTACCTAATGATAGTTTTTATTGGAGTGATTCGATTTGAAAAAAGTATGGATATTCTCATCTATTCTTTCCATATTATTTCTGTGGTATATTCTTTTTTACACGTTTGACCACAGACTACTATTACCATCACCCCTAGATGTCCTTTTGACACTAGGTAGATTGGCAGGCGAGGGACGTTCTATTGCAATCATAGGACTATCCCTCATACGCCTGATTATTTCAGTTTTTGTATCAGCAATCCTCGGTATTTTTCTAGGTAGTTTAGCTGGATTACATAAAAAAGCATCTTGGCTAATGCATCCATATGTGACGATATTAAGAACCATTCCAGTGATATCTATTGTTGTTATTTTACTGATTTCTTTAGGTTTTGAAGCAACGCCATATGTAATTACCTTTTTAATGGTATTTCCTATTATCTATCAAGCAACTGAAGAAGGTATTCTAGGTATAGATCAAAGTTTTATCGATGTTTATAAACTAGAAGCGCATGATTTTAAATTAGCACTTAAGTATTTATATTATCCTTTAATCAAACCATATTTAGTGTTAGCTTTTCTCCAGTCTTTTGGTTTAGGATTAAAAGTTCTTGTCATGGCAGAATATTTAGCACAAACAAAAAATTCGATGGGTCTTTCACTTTATATGGCAAAAACGAATTTAGATTATGCATCAGTTTTTGCATGGACTGTGATTTTAATTGTTTTATCCGTTTTCCTAGAGTTAGTTATCATGAAATATAGAAAAACAAATGCATCTATCCATTAATATATTTAGTAGTTTATGTGAAATCTATAGTTTAATGTCACATAAAATGTGAATTTTCACATGCAATTCTTAAGAATTTATTTCATTAAAAAAACGGCATATTTTTAGTTGACATCACGGATTGAATCGTATATAATACTATTGTTTCACCCACCTTTGTGTGGTGAGGCTCATGAATTGGTCCTAATGTCTACATCCCCCCCAGACATTAGGACACTTTTTTTTACTCATGTTACATGCTATAATGATGGATGAAATAAGGAGGAAGATTCAATGGCTTTTTTAACGCTTCATATCAAATCAAATGTATTAGATTTAAATACGACAGTGAATGTTATTTTGCCTCAAGATGTCAAAAAGGATGAAAAACTGAAAGTTTTATATTTACTCCATGGTTATATTGGTGATCATACAGATTGGATGAGATATACATCGATTGAACGCTATTCATGGAACTATAGACTTGCCATAGTTATGCCCGCAGTAAATAATAGTTATTATACAGACACCGTATCCGGTTTGCCTTATTTTACTTACATTTCTAAAGAACTTCCAGAACTACTATCATCATTATTACCATTATCAAATAAAAGAGAAGACAATTACGTTGCCGGTCTTTCCATGGGTGGATATGGTGCACTGAAGGTTGCATTAACATATCCTGAACGTTATTCAAAAGCAGCGAGTCTTTCGGGAGCTCTTGATATTGATGAAATTAGAAAAATTGCTCAAAGTCAACCAAGAGATTTATGGTTTAATGCTGTTTTTGGATTGAAACCAAGTCAAAATACACCATCTGATTTAAAATATTTAATCGACTTACATCTGAAACATCATGTTGGACTTCCAGATTTATTCGTCGCTTGTGGAACTGAAGATTTTCTCTATAATGATAACATTAAGTTTAAGGATTTTCTTGAAAATAGAAATGTTAAACACACCTATTTCGAATCTAAAGGTGCTCATGATTGGGGATTTTGGGATACGTACATTCAAAAAGTTCTTGCGTGGTTATAAAAAAATGAAGTACAGGCTAATAGTCACCTGTGCTTCATTTTTTTATAAAACTAATAAATTTTGGAAAAACAATCGACCACGCTAATTCATTATGTGTATCATCTGTCTCAAGAAATAAAATCTCTTTAATACCTTGATTCTTTAAAAGATGATGTAAATTTCTGCTATTATTTAAATATTTTTCATTAAACTTAGGATCATTTGGGTTACTTGTTTCGTTTCTTCCAATGGATATAAAGTATTTTTGATTCTCATTCATTTCTTTACTTTCTAAGTAAGATAAGAACACAGGCTCATTAAACCATGATGCTAATGAGAAAGAGCCAATAATTGAAAAAATATCAGGATAAGTAGCCGCAATATAAACTGAAATAAATGCCCCCATAGAACTGCCGGCTATCATTGTATGAGTAAAATCAGGTTTTGTTCGGAAGTTTCTATCAATAAATGGTTTGAGAGAATGAACAACCCATGAAGCATAAACATCTCCTAATCCACCGATAGATAGCTGAAACATTTCTTTAACCTCATCTGAACAACTCCATGGAGAGTATTCGAATAAACGGTTATCAGAATTGTCAATTCCAACAACGATGAGATCTTTAATGTTCATCTTAATTAAAGTATCATAGATTCTCCAAGAGTATCCACTATATGAGAGATGATCTTCAAATAAATTTTGGCCATCATGCATGTAAAGTACTGAGTAACTTTCATTGGTTTGATCGTAGTCATCTGGTAGTAAAATACGTAGTTTTCTTGCTTCATTCGATGTTGGAATGGGTAAAGATGCGATTTTTAGATTCATTTTAACCACCTCATCAATTATTGTAGCATAAACAGTCATTATTCGTAACCATGTTAAAAAATCATGATAAAATAGGAATAGACGACGGAGGATTTTATGAAAAAAGTCGAATACGCAAAAACAAATGAACGAGTTAATCGTTTAGGATTTGGTTCTTGGCAACTCGGTAATACGGAATTTTGGGGATATATGCCAATTGAAGATGGTGTTCTTTTAGTAAAAGAAGCAATTAATCAAGGGATTAATTTTTTTGATACTGCCCCTGGATATGCGTCTGGAATGAGTGAATCAATCATTGGTATGGCTGTTCAAGATTGCAGAGAACAAGTCGTAATCAATTCTAAATTTGGTCATACTGCTGATGGTGAAACAGATTTTTCTGTTTTTTCATTACGTAAACAGGTCACAGAAAGTTTAGAACGTTTACAAACAGATTATTTAGATAGCCTTCTTATTCATAATCCTGGATTTGATATTTTGGAAGGTAAAACATTGCATATACAAGAATTAAAGAAGTTAAAAGAAGAAGGGTTAATCAAGGCATATGGTGTCTCCATTGATACACTTGAAGAATTTGATACAGTATTAGAA
>CAYJBI010000030.1:0-13201 GCA_964368345.1 uncultured Mariniplasma sp.
CCATGAAGGTTGCTGCAGGGATCATCAAGAATAATTAAACAAAAAAACACCTACAAAAGGAGGCTTATCAAAGTCTTCTTTTTATATTGACAAGAAGACTAAAAACACCTATAATAAAAATATGACAACCTTGTCACATTTGGAGGAAGCATGCCTAAAGAAACATTTAATAACTTAAAAAACGAGAAAAAAGAGCTTATTATTCAAGCCACAATCAAAGAACTATCCCAACATCCATATGAACATATTAATCTTGCAAATATCATTCGTGATGCAAAAATACCAAGAGGCTCGTTTTATCAGTATTTTGAAGATAAAGATGATCTTTATATGTTCTTTATTCTTCATGTTGCAGAAGTTAAGGGCTCGTTTTTTTCTGATGTCTTTGATTTATCTTCTGAAATGCCATTTCTTGAACGATTTAAAAAACTATACTTGAGAGGATTTCTTTTCGCACATGCTTATCCTGATTTAGTTAAAGCTGGTCAATTCTTGACAAGTTCGTCTCTTTTTAAAAACTCAGACCTCTACAAAAATTCATATGTTGGAGGACTTCAATTTTTTGAACATCTGATCAAAAAAGATCAAGATTTAGGCATTATTAGACATGATCTTGATGCTAAGTTCATGTCTAAGGCACTACTTAATTATCTCAACACAATTAGTCCAGATTTTTACATCAATTCATCATCTCACATGGATGAGATAGAACATAATGTCGATCAAATCATCGCCATATTACAGAAAGGAATTGAAAATCATGTTTAAGGTTGAAAATCTACGCTTCACATATCCAAAGAATCATGAAGAAACGATTAAAGGAATATCATTTACAATTAAAAAGGGGGAAATATTTGGTTTTTTAGGGCCAAGTGGAGCTGGAAAGTCAACAACACAGAAAATACTAATTAAACTACTTGAATACCATGAAGGTATCATTACTTATAATGACAAAAATATTGCTGAACTCGATGATTCTTTCTTCGAGGACATTGGAGTTAGTTTTGAAATGCCGATTCACTTTTCAAAAATGACAGCCATGGAAAACATTCAGTTCTTTTTAAAACTTTACAAAAAGAATAATGATATTGAAACGCTAATGAAACGCTTAGGTTTATGGGAAGATCGCGATAAAATGGTATCTGAATACTCAAAGGGAATGAAAATTAGATTAAACTTTGTGCGTGCGATGCTAAACTCTCCCGATATGCTTTTTCTTGATGAACCCACCAATGGACTCGACCCAGCGAATGCGATGATTCTAAAAGACATGATTAAAGAATTTAAGTTATCTGGTGGTACTGTATTTATTACAAGCCATATCATGTCAGATATTGATCAACTTTGTGATAGAGTAGCTTTTATAGTTGATGGTCAAATTAAAGAAATCGATAGTCCTAGAAATTTGAAGATCAAATACGGAAAACGCATTATGAAACTCGAATACAAAGATAACGGAAAGACGATTGCTAAAGAATTTCCTATGGATAACATTGGACAAAACCTAGAGTTTTTGAACCTACTACAAACCAAGGAAATTGAAACTCTTCATAGTGGTGAAACAACACTCGAAGAAATTTTCATTCAAGTAACTGGTGTAGGTTTAAATCATGAATAAACTTTTTATCTTAATCAAAGGTGAACTTTCTCGTTTAACCAAATATCATGTCACTACTGTTTCAGTACTAGTTGCAATCATGTGGTTTCTTATTCTCTATTTTTTAGATGATAACGATTTGATTACTGAAATGTTACCCTTTGTGCTTATTATAGATGCCACCATGATGTCCATCATTTTTATTGGTTCAGTTATGTTCTTTGAGAAAACAGAATCAACATTTTCTACAATGCTTGTCACTCCTGTAACAAATGAACAACTGATCTTATCAAAAGCTATTGCAAATACAGTTCACAGCATGTTTTCATCTTTGCTTGTACTTCTTGCTTTCTTTTTCGTGAAAAATGTAGAAATTGCGTGGTTTATTATGATTCCTGGATTAGCACTTTCAGTTTTTATGCATAGTTTACTTGGATTTTTCTTTTCATTCAAGTCAAAGGATTTCACTTCACTTCTGATGAATGTCATGGTTTATAGTTTTTTTATCACGATACCTGTTGTGTTACATCAATTTGATTTGATTTTAAAAGGTGATCTATGGGATACCATTTTAATGATTATTCCCACACAATCTGCATTTAAAATTATCCAAGCAGGATTTGGTGAAGCCATCAATTATAAATTTTTTATCTCAATCGTTATATTAACTGCTTATTCTTATTTTGGATATCGTTTTTATGTCAAACCCAAATTCAAAGAATATGCTGTTAAACAAAGTGGGGTGTAATCATGTTTATTCGCGTGTTAAAGCATGAAATAAAATTAATGTTTAGAGACAAAATGTATCTTTTCTTAATGGCATACCCTATCGTTATGGCTATTACAGCTTTATTCTTAATGCCTTATCTTGAAAGCCAGAATGCTGGTATTGCTACGCACATTGTAACACTTTTCTTTATACTACTGAATGGTTTTATGTTCGGTGCTATCACAGGCTTCACCCTTCTTGATGATCAAGATGATCATGTCCTACTCTCACTAAGAATCACTCCAATCAATGTGAACCATTATATTTGGATTAAAATACTCATTAGTTATGTTTTAGGTATTCTAAGCACACTTCTTATCATCATAACCAGCGGTTTTATAACGATAGTAGATCCATTTAATATGATATTTATATTGATTTTAGCACCACTTCATGGACCCATTATCGCGCTTCTTGTCAATGCATTTGCCTCAAACAAAGTTGAGGGATTTGTCATTATGAAGGCCTCAGGACTTATTCTACTTGCTCCAGTTGCAGCTCTCTTTTTAACGGATTGGAAAGAGTTATTTCTATCTATTCTTCCTGGTTTTTGGCCAGCAAGACTTATCTCAATAGAACTTATTCCCATGTCTTATTTTCTTTCAAAGACTTGGATATACTTTGTTTTAGGTCTTTTAGTAAATTCAATCATTATTTACTTGCTTTATTTAAAGTATAAAAAAAGAATTTCCATATAGGAGGAACTATGCAATACTTAGCTATTTTTTTAATTGCTTATGGAGCATTTATGCTTCTAGCACTTCTCTTAAAATTTCCTTTTCTTTTCAATAATATGAAATCAAAAGCTATGATTAAATGGATGGGGAAAACAACTTTTCAAATCATTGTTCTTATCGTTTCAATAATTTTGATTGCTGTTGGAATACTTATACTCCCATAAATAACAAAAAGCTTTCTGACGAAAGCTTTTTCATTTTCTATTAGTCCCACGTGACCTCACGATCAGTGAATCCATAATCACGTGGTTTTTCTTTGGCATTATAAATCGTAATTGTAAAGTTTCTTGTTCTATTCTTTGTTGATGAATTGATGTAATAATACTTACCAGAATCATTCGAATTAACATCTAAATCACTGATTGTTTGTAACTCATCTGTTCCATTTAACTCAATCTTAACATCATACATATAACCTTCAGCATCCATAATTTTCACATTGAATGAGAAGAATCCACTCTTGTTACGACCAAAACGGAATTTGTAATTATCAAAACCAATCATATACATTAAATTCGTTGAGTTTTCATAACCAGTAACCGTATGAAACTGAGGGAGCGTTGATACAATCGTATCTGTTACAGGTAAATTAGTTGTCATGTTTCTAACATTGATCACGATGACTGCACCATCTAAATTAGGTTTTAAAGCATTTCCTTCGTAGACTACATCAAAGATAAACGACACATTATAAGTAACGTCTGTCACGGTCATATGATAATAAACCATATGTAATCCATCTTCAGAAGTTACTCG
Source organism: uncultured Mariniplasma sp. (assembly GCA_964368345.1). Lineage (GTDB taxonomy): Bacteria > Bacillota_I > Bacilli_A > Acholeplasmatales > Acholeplasmataceae > Peloplasma. The sequence goes on from CAYJBI010000030.1 coordinate 3,860, forward strand.
ATAAGTAATGATTATATCTTCATTTTCATTTACACCTTCTTGTGAAGTAAAATCAGCGGCTAATCCTGCAACGTCTGGATCATCAGGTCCGCTTACTTCATTAGAATACTCAGTAGATGATATTTTTCTAGCAATGGTTGCTCCAGAGGGTAAGTAATTCAAGAAATAAGGAATATATTCATCTAAAGGAATATTCGATACTTGACCATCAACTCTAAAATCAGTAATACCAGCAGTATTTGCCCCATTATAGTCAATACCTGCATAATATATACTTGGATTATAAAGACTATTCGTAATAGGAATCCCTGAAGAATCAGAGACATACATCTTCGCATAGTTAGTTTCAGTCGCCAGTTCAGCAAATTGAATATCAATTAAGTACGCATTCGTCCCTTGGCTTTTACGTATGTAAATTTGACCTAGACTAATCGGAGAATCTCCACTTCTTATATACTCTACTTCAAATGTATATAAACCTGCAACAGCTTCTTGATCAATAACAAAAGTTAAGTAACTATCGGTCACTGCAACTTCAATACCTAAAACATCCGATGGTGTCACATTGAAATAACTATCAGGATTATCTTGATACATATTATAGATTAGACTGCTATAACTAGAATCAACACCAAAATTGACAAGTACAGTTGTTGATGCTGCTTCTCTTGAAATCACAACTGGTGTTGTTGAATTCATAACAACCTTGTTATTGTTTCTATAAACATCAACTACACGAATAGGTCTTTCAATAATTTGATGATTATATGTCGTATTTGCTCCACTTTCAGAACGTATAACGTAACTGATGTTATAAACTCTAAACCCTAAAGCAGTATATGTTGTTGGATTTTGGGTCACACTAATAATCGTTGCAAATTCAGAAATTTTGAAATTTGTTAAAAATGGGAGTTCATATGAAATCACATTTGATTGATACTCTTTAGCGTTATCATTAACAATGGTTACTGGTGTAAAGCTAGAAAAATAAAAGACATATCCGAAATTAACATACGTTTGGAAAGTCGTCGTACTCGGTGTTATAACACCTGATGAATAATGCTCAATTTCAGTGATTGAACGAAAAGAAGATGCCCCTTTTTGAAATTGGTAATAGGTTTTTGTTGTTTGATATGGTAACAAACTAAATCCTACACGATATTGTCCAGCACGAAGTTTAGGATTCACAGATAATGTAAATGCGAATGGACGATATGTCGCAGTTGAAACGGGTGTTGATGATAAATCATAATCTTCATAGTCAACAGGGATATATGTTCCAGTCTCAAGATGATAGTATTCTAAGACTACATTATCATTTGTAGAACTACCGATACTTAAAATATCTGTTCCTATAGGAAGAACTTCCGATGGGTTTCTAAAATTGAATGTAAGAGTCGAATCTATGGGTTCAGCAGTAATATTAGAAACAATTTGTGTTCTAACTGAACCGCCATCAATCTGATAACTATAGAGATAAGGCATTGTTTGATATGTTTGATAACTCACATCTAAACGAATTAAATAATCTGTTACATAATTATCATTTAAAAATGATGCATACTCTTGGGCAACCTCACTATAAGAAGATAAATACCCTAAATTAACATAACCTGTTTGAGGGCTATTGATATTGAAAGTATGGCTAAAAACAGGTTCTAAATCAATTTTATCTTCTATAGGTATATCAGGATTTGCATAATCTTTTAATAATTCTTGATACTCTGTTAGATAACTTGTTACATTGCTGCCATAAGGTAAATTATAATAATCTTCAATCGTTTGAGCAATGATAGCGTTAATGGGTAATTGTTCACCATTCATACGATATGTCACGGTTGACAAATTACTTTGTGAAAAATCAAGTGTTGCCAAATTTAAATCAAACGTAATAATACCATATGGCGTCAAAGATGTTGGTTGTTGCAATGTTGGATGATATAGTTTAGTATTAGACCCATCATCTTCAATCAACTCTAGCGTTTGATTACTTTCATCCAGTAGTTTAGATTTATCTGAATAAACCGTTTGAAAGAGGGCTTGATACTCTACTTGTAAATTAGAATAAAGAGCACTTGAGGATGCAAGAATACGTGTTGGAAAATCATAATCAACATCATAAGATGCTAATTCTCCTTCTTCTTTATAAAGAGGTAATAAGCGATCAAACTTCAAATTAGCTGGCAAGATTGAACCAAAAGTTGATCCAGAAGAAGTTGCTAACACATACATACCATTAGGACGTGCATTAATAAATGTTGGTGATAGATTTCCATTTTCTGAGAAATAGATATATTGCTGCAACGTCGTATTTGTAATCATTGGGAAATTGGCCCCATAAACATATTCTCCAACAGGATCATTTGCTTCTTCTGTGATTAAAGGAACAGGAAGAGAAACACCAAATAAATAGTATCCGTTAGGCACTGCATAAACATCATCATCCAGTATTGTTTTTGTGTTTTCAATATCCCAAACCTGATTGTATAAAGGTAAATCATGTTCATATTTATATTCTGTTAATGTTCCAACAGGAACAGTTGAACCAGAAACTTGTTGCCATCCTGTGGAATTATGCAAGGGTGCACTTGATCTTGAAATAACTTCATTTTGATCATTTTGATAGGTTGGTTCACTATAACCAACACGCGTATAACGTCTTCCATCAAGTGAAACTTCACTTCTATTGGTTGTTTTTTGATAGGTCGTTCTCATCCACTGACCAGATGTACTATTATAAGTGTATTCATATTTTCTTGATGCAATCGAAATAGTTCTTGCTGTACGTGTGGCATAAAGTGAACTATAACTATAACTTGAATTATCATAAAAATATGATATACCTGTAAATACGGCTTGCGTTGTATCATTTTTACGTGTACTATAATAAACTGCATTTGTGAAATCAAAATATCGTAATGAACTATAGAAATTATAGACTTGATCCAATCTTCCAATTAAGTCAACATTAGGATCCATATTGACAATAAAGTTAAATGTAGATCTTGTATCATTGTTTCCATACATAAACTGGTTAGCTGCACGTTGAAGACGCCCAAAAATGCCACCAAAACCACGTTTATCTTCTGGATATAACCTAATATCACTATACGTATCAGGAAAAATAAACGTATCATCAACTGGGTAAAAATAATCTCTGATTGTTTCGTAGTCCATAATATTGACCTGATTAAAATAATCCCAATTATTAGCTAAAGTTCCTCTATTAAATGCACGAACAGTTCCATAGTTAATCGCAGTATCAATTTTCACATATGCTGTTTCGAAAACAACTGTTGCTCCTACAACACCACCCGCAACGTCTGTTGAACTAATTTGCCCATGATTGACCATACGTCTCATCACAGATAAACCATACCCAATAACACCGCCAGCAGCTGCATTAATTCCAGGACGTTCTTGTGTGGATGAACGAGTATAAACTCTAACTGAACTACCAGATAAAGATGAATAATATGTGTTATTATATCCCGAGACTTCAACCGGTTGTGTACGATCATAACGGAATGGATTTGTAATACCAGTACTCATCGTTACATAAGATTCACCTTCAGTGTAGATTGAAATTGATATTGTAAGTGCCGAAACATTCCCATAATTAATACAATTAGATAATATAGAGTTTTGAATATTCGCATTTGAACTTGAATAACCTGTTGTTACATTACCATTAATTAATTCATTATGAATAGCCATACCTAATATTCCACCTGCACGTGTGAAATTTTTGGATAAAGCAATAATTGTACCATTGTTTGAAGAGTCATAAATGCGTGATTTTCCTGAGATAACTGCAGCTGAAATGCCACCTGCAATAACACCATAGCGAAACTTAGTGGTTGCTCCTCCTTCTGTTGCATCTGTATCAAATAAGACATTTGACGTATCTACATTACTTTTGTTTTCAAAACGAATGTCACCTAAATTAGCGCTATCTTGAATATCACCATCATTAAATGTAGCAAGTCCACCGATAAAGACATTGGCATGACCAAAAATCCCACGATATTGGGAATTATAGGTAGATGAAATATTTCCGTTATTAATGGAATTAAGAATACCAATACTTGCAACTGGCATTCCTAAAGTACCGTTGGGGTCCATATTTCCCGAACGATTAAAATTAACAAAGCCACCGATATATATATTATTTTGAGGTGTTCTATTGACAGTATTTGTTTGAATTCCACCAACAATAACACCTCCACTAACCATGCTATTTTTTATCCAACGATTCATAGAAAGTGTCTGTGTAAAGCCTGAAACATAAAGTTGTTTTTCTGTTGTTGTACTCGTTTGCATGATTAAGTTATAAATATTAATTTGGCCTTGAAAAGATACATTTAAGTAATCAATATTCTCTGATAAAGAAATCCCTGCAATCCGATTAGTTTGTCCCATCGTTTGATTCTTGTAGTTAATTGTTCCAAGATTATCTACATATCTTAACAATGTATAACTATTTTGACTACTATAATAAACACCTGAAAACTGAAAATCACCATATAAATCAATAGATTGTTTATTTTGTGATTGAGAAAGTATCAAACTACTTCCTATATTGTTAACAAGCGTTGTATAACTCATATTATTTAAGTTACCAACGATTGAACCACCATTATCAACAAAATAATTCAGAGATGCATCATTCTCATTAAAAAGATGAACAAATTCGACTTCTTCTGTGTGATTAGATACTAAAACACCTGCAGAGATCACATTATTTGTTTCTCTATTTTTAGGATCAATGGTTGTATGATTAAAAAATTTACCAAATGAGTGACTTAAAACATATTTTTTACCAGAAGATAAGCCAATAATCCCTGAAACATAATATGTTTCTTGAAGAGGTGTTATCATATGTTCTACTTTCAATGTTCCAAAAGCAGATAACATACCGAAAATATGTTCTTTTCCAGTTTCATTTTCTGCATAACCCAAAATACCACCCATATAGATTTTAGGTGCACTTGATGCGTTTATTCCAGTTGAAGTTGTTCCTATACCGCTAATATTAATTTCTGAATAAGCATCAAGTAAAACAAGTTGTTCAGTTCTAGCACTTCCAACAATGCCACCCATATAATAACTTGGATTAATTAAAATATCTGTACGATAAACATGATCTGCTTGACCAATCATATCACCTTTAACAAATACATTTTTTATTTCACCATAACCACTACCAACTAGACCACCGACATGAAGCTCTCCAATAGTCTTATGACCTAAATCAATTGTCACATCAACTAAAACATTTCTAACGAGACCACCTTTAAGTTTTCCAGCAATTAATCCCACATAGGTTTGAACACCTGCATATGTTTCCGTTTCATTTAAAGTGATTTTTGCATCATAAAAAATAAGATTATATATCTTACCTAAAAGAATACCGAATAAACCAGAAAAATATGATTCTTGAACCGTACCATTAATAATATCTAACCCATAGATATATGTTTCATCATTTTGGCCAGCTAAAATGCCACCAAATTCAATATCTGGGGTTTGATATGAATTTGCAGCTACAACACGCATGTCAATGTTACCTGTAATGACATAACTCATCTCACGATAAGGCGTTAAATCTGATTCTCTTGTATAATTGAGCATTTTAGAAAATGCGATAAAATCAAGTGCATCCTCAATAGCAAAGTATTGATTCAATGTGATAACATCACCAGGTGAATCTGATAATGTGATTGTGCGTGGTGTTTGATAAAGTGTTAACCCAAATGTTGAAGGATATTTTGGATATGGATTACTTTCAGCTGGATAATAGAACCAATCACTACCTAATATGAGATTTGATTGACGTAAGTTTTGTGTTGTTAATGGAGTCGCAAATTCATTCGGAATTGTAATGTTATATGATGAACCAGATACCGTAACGACTTCTTGATAAAGTGTATCATCATAAGCTAAATCAGTATATGTCGCTCCACTATGATTTTCATATAAAACAGGTTGAACGGTAAAACGTGAACCATAAGATGCGTTCATCACAACCCGCGATGCAAAATAAGCATCATGAAAACTACCATAATTATCAAACATAATACCTGCTGCTTGTCCTGCGGATGCGACCATGCGAATACCTGAAACTAAAGCTTGTGCTCTATAATCAATGGTATAGACATGATGAACGTCGCCTGTTTCACGATTGACTCCTACAATATTTGCTGCTTTATATAATGTTGAACTTTCAAAATTAAATTCAAACGTTGGATTAATTAATCCAAAATTGCGTATAATTCCCTCATTATACGCGAACATCGCGTAATACTCAACATAAGAAATTTCACTTTCTAATTCAGTTCCTTCATAAAGTGTTTGTGTAAGTTCATTGAATCCAGAAAAATAGAGATTCGAAATTTCAAATCCATTTCCATCAAATATTCCAGTAAAAGCTTGTTCATAAACAATATCTTCAATCACGAAATCATAACCAATCGGGTTAAACTGCTTGGATTTCATGACTGAATAATCAATATCTCTTCCTAAAACATAATGAAAACTAAGTAATCTTTCAATAGCTTGTTGAGTTAGTTTCGTCTCAAATGGTGTGTACTTTAAGTTATAGCTCACATCAACAGAAAAACGATAAAGCTCATCCGCTGTATCAAAACGGATGATTTTATCCCATGTTAAAAGATTAATACTCATAATATCTTGTGAGGTTGGAGCAATATCATTTCTAAATGTTTGATAATTAATGTAACGATCAACCGGTAATTCTAAATCAGGCATTTCTTCATAATGATGCTCATTAAATACACCGTAATCAGTTGCTGCTTTTGATGAAAAATCGATATCAAGTGATGCACCAATAGTAAATAATATCATCATTTCAAAAACAAAAATAGTTATCTTTTTTAGTGTTTTACTCATAACCAGCTACCTCCCCACGGTGGTGTTGGTAAACCCCAATTATATACTGGAGCATTATTGCTTGCTTGAATCGCTTCAACTAGAATAGCAAATTGTAAACTATATCCAAATGATTTTGCATTAAACTCAAAACCATCATATTCTTCGATAAAAGGAATACTTAAAGGTTGTGAAAGTGAATTTCTTTCGATAAGTTCTGGATAATAATAGTACCCATCATATAAATGGTTATCATACCAAACATCCAATCTTTCAACTGAATCATTTGAAGTAATACCACCTAATGCAACTTCAGCATCATATAAATCTTCATAAAAAACATCATTGACTAGCCATTGACGAGAAAATGCATAAGGAATGGGTTGATCAACGATTGATACTTCACCACGGTTACCTTCAAAATCAACTGTTGCTAACGTCATTGCATCAACAATTGATACACGTAAATATGTATTAACGGTACTATTGACTTGAATATCAACTCTTAAATTAGTTAAATAATGGATGGAATCAGGATCTGTAATGTCGATTTTAAAAACACCTGATTTAACAAGCGTATAACCCGATGAAACAGTAAAATACTCAGGTTCAATCGTTGTTCCATCAAAAGTAATTAAGTATTCCACATCAACTTTTGCTGCAGTTGCTATAAATGAGTCTGTACGATTAACTAAAACTAACCATGCATATGTCAACGTGCCTAAAACAGCCACCAAGAGTAAGATGACAGAGATCACTAAGATTTGATATCTTCGTGTCAATTGTTTTAGCATATAATCTCCTTCTAATTATCAAAAAATGTATATAAACCATCGATGAGTAATTCACCGTTTTCAAAACTTCCTTCTTGGTCTGGAGTATAAGGGTCTAAACCTAAAGAGAATTCTACAACAATTAACTCTTTTGATGCAAGTGTCGTATCTAAAATGTCGATATGATTTTCAATATGCATTTCATCTTCTATAAGTTCATGATTGAATATATTGGATAAACGATACGATTCTAGCGGAATTCCTTGATAAATAATACTTGCTTCATCGATTTGATTTATCAAAAGTGATTGATTTAGATAAGAGATTTCTGCATAATAATCATCGATACTGTGATACCATGTTAAGTTTATTGTACCATTTTCTAGATAGAAGAAATCTGTTAAATCATATGTTTCACTAGATTCAGTTGCACGAATATTGAAAAGCATAATATCTAAACCTAAATCTGGAGTTTCAAGACTATTTGCATTCAAAATGATGACACGGATATTGATGATATCCCCTGCATTCATCGCATGTAAGAATGCATTGATTTCTGCAGGTTCTTCAAAACTTTGATAACTACCACCATTGATACCAAATTCAATGTTCATATCTAAATTACGTTCAATCATTTGTGCATTTAAGGGCTGAATGATGGCTGATTGAGAATTAGAGAACCATGCATAAACAACTGCTGTAAACAGTGTCAATGATGCGATGAACATAATTGATGCTTTAAGTAATTGTTTCATGTGAGCTCTCCTTTTCTTTTAAAATAAAAACCAATTGAACCTCATCAAAGATGAGATGCAACTGGCTACCCCGAAGGGCCCTATAGCTTTGCGTCACTAGGTTTCCCTAGTTTTGCCAATAGATATCTGATTGAATTAAAATAAAAACCAATTGAACCTCACCAAAGATGAGATGCAACTGGCTACCCCAAAGGGCCCTATAGCTTTGCGTCACTAGGTTTCCCTAGTTTTGCCAAAATTGAACTTCGATTTACTTATTTTCTTCTCTTTTTCTCTTTTCTTCTTCAAGAACTTCTAAATAGATTTGATCCTTTATTTTTTGCTCTTCTTCATCTTTTAATTTCTTTTCCTGTGCTTGTTTCATCGTCTTTATCACATGAACTGTTTCCGTAACAACCATCACTAAGAGAATAAGACTTAATACACCAAATATAAGATTTTTTTGATTTGCAGCAATTTGAGCAATCGGTTTTAAAAATGTAATTTTAGAAACATAAATGGCTTGAAAATTCGTTTCTGTCACTGGATTCAAATCCGCTGAACTGTTATGGTCACCTTTTGTTTGATAACCACCATCTGGATGCATTCCAACAACACGGTGAATAAATAACTTAGGTACGCCACTAATCTCACTTTGGAAAACAATAACATCCCCAGTTAAAACATTATCATAATCCGTTTTTTTAATTATTGCGATATCAAACAGGTCAAGTGAATCCTCATTATTTCCAACCATTGAATCTGTGGGTACAATAGAGAATGAATATCCAAAGATGAAGAGTGGTTCATTTTTTTGAATTGCTCGAGTTCCTATGAACATCACAGCAATTGATGTGATAAAGATTAAAATTGCAAGTGATGTTAAGACGATCGAAACTATTTTTTTCAAGTGAGCTCTCCTATTTTAGTGTTTTCTCTAAATC
>CAYJBI010000031.1:0-12994 GCA_964368345.1 uncultured Mariniplasma sp.
ATATAGGCATTTTTTTTGCTTTTTCAAAAAAAAGGAAGCAAATGCTTCCTTATAATGGTTGAGTTTCAATGATTGCGTAATCGCCATCATCTCTTCTGTAAACAACATTTGTTCTTGATGTTTCTTTATCTAAATACACATAGAAATCATGACCTGACAATTCCATTGCAGTTACAGCCTCTTCTGGTGTCATTGGTTTAAGTTCTACTTTCTTACTTTTAACGAGTTGACTTGCTAAAATATCTTTTTCTAAAGATTCCACATCAAATTCACGACTATATACTTGTTTTACTCCTTCTTTTTCAAGGTTATTCTTTAGCTTATCTTTATGACGTCTGATTTGAGCAACAAGTTTATCGCTGACTTTATCGATTGCTCTATACATATCTTCATCTGAAACTTCAGCACGTAACACGGTTCCTTTTGCAGGAATTGTTACTTCAATTCTTTGATGATCCTTGTATACCTTGCAAACAACACGTACCTCTAAAATAACATCTGGACCAAAGAAGGAAACAACCTTGTTTAGTCTTTTTTCTGCATATGCCTTGATGGCATCAGTCGGTGCAAAACCATTCTTTCCTACAACTTCGAATTTCATAGTTTTTCTCCTTTATCATGACTATTTTCGTAGAGTCTGATAATCATAAGATTACCAAACGACAAATGATCTAAATCTTGCCAAAGAACTTCAGAGATTGAATCAAAAACAAGTAGCGTTGAGTTTCTAAAACGTATCAAATACATGTCATAATATGATTTTAAAAATGATTGATAAGCATGTGGTTCTACTGGATATGATTTCGTAATTAACGTGAAAAGATGTGCTTCACCTAATTGAATAGGTATAACTTCATAAGATGGTAATAATGGGTATCTTTGATAACATGTTTCACATAAATGATGAATCTCTGGTTCAAATAAATTCCATAAACTTCTCTTTTGAATTATTTTTTTATGACAGTGTTCACAAAGCATAACAAGCCCTCCTAATTGATATTAGCGGGCTTGTTTGATTTTTACTTCTTATAAGCTTCGACAATCTTATCAATTAGGTTATGTGGGACTTCTTCATATCTTAGGAATTCACGGCTAAATGAACCACTACCTTGTGTCATCGCCTTAAGGTCGATGGCATACTTGACGATTTCTGCTTCTGGAACTTCAGCAATAACGACTTGGAATCCTTCTGCTTGTTCCATACCAAGAACACGACCTCTACGCTTATTCATATCACCCATAACATCACCAACGAATTGGTCTTTAATGGTAACTTGAACTTTGACGATAGGTTCGAGTATGGTTGGTTGTGCTGTTTTACATGCTTCTTTAAAAGCAAGTGCTGCAGCTAATTTAAACGATATTTCATTTGAATCAACAGGATGGTAGGAACCATCATAAAGAGTTGCTTTAACATTAATCACTGGGAACCCAGCTAATGGACCACTTTCTAAGGTTTCAACTAACCCTTTTTCAACTGCAGGGAAATAGTTTCTTGGAACAGCTCCACCGAAGACATCTTCAGTAAATTCAAAATTTTTATCTGAAGGTTCAAACTTAATCCATACGTGACCAAATTGACCAGCACCACCTGATTGCTTCTTGTGCTTACCTTCAGCTTGAACTGTTTTTTTAATTGTTTCACGATAAACAATCTTTTGTTCATCGATATCCATATCAACTTTGAACATATTTTTCATACGTTCCAATACGTAACCAAGATGAGTCATTCCCATACCGCCTAACAAGAGTTGTGAGGTTTCTTTGTTACGCTTGATTTCAAATGTAGGATCTTCAAGATTTAAACGATGTAATGCCATTGAAATCTTATCTTCATCATTCTTATTTTTGGGATGAACAGCAATATAAATAACGGGTGTTGGTGTTTTAACTGCTTCATAAATAACTAAATTCTTGGGATCAGTAAGTGTATCACCAGTTTCTATACCCTCAATTTTAGCAATAGCGCAGATATCTCCAGCATGAAATGTTGTACATTCAATTTGGCTTTTGCCACGAGGCATAAAGACGTTTGTTATCTTTTTATTGTCACCTTTATTAGAAATTGTGACATCTTGATTAACCTTTAAAATGCCACTATTAATTTTCATGATATTAATTTGACCTAAGAATGGGTCAACTGTTGTTTTAAACACGTATGCAGAAAATGGTTCTTCATCTTTAGTTTGACGTGTTATTTCTTCAGATGTTTTAGCATCTTTCAATATCAGTGGACGAAGTTCATCTGGTGCAGGTAAATAATCAATCAGCATATTAAGTAAAGTTCTAACACCAATAGTCTTTGTAGCACTTCCTACGATAACTGGTGTTAATTCACCTTCAATAATACCTTGACGAAGTGCTTCTTTAACTTTATTTTCTGGGATTTCTTCTCCAGATAAAAAGAGATCAAGCAGTTCTTCAGAAGTTTCTGCAACACTTTCTAAAATCATATTATGAAGCTCATCAACTTTGGGTTTCTTTTCATCCCAAATAGGTGCATCATATGAATCTGACCCATCATAGATACGAGCTTTCATTTCAATAACATTAACAAAACCTTCAAAATTTTCGCTCTTACCAATTGGCCAACAGAAAGGAACAGCCTTTTTACCTAGCTTTTCACGAATATCTTCTAACACTTTTTCAAATTTAACATTTTCCTTATCCATCTTGTTGACGTATATAATAGCTGGAATATGTCTTTTTCTAATTTCTAACCAAACACGTTCAGTACCAACTTCGACTCCTTTTAAAGAATCAACCATAATAATGGCACCTTTGACAACTTCTAATGCTTGATTAAGATCCCCAACAAACTCATCACTACCTGGAACATCTATAAAGTTTAACTTATAGTCTTTCCATTCAACGGGAAGAACACTTAGCGAAAGGCTTGAAAGTTTAGTTTGTTCTTCCACTAAATAGTCAGATACAGTATTTCTTCTTTCAACTTCTCCCTTTTTATCAATAGCTTTGCCTACATAAAGTAGCGCTTCGGACATACTGGTTTTGCCTGATCCTTGGTGTCCAATAATTGCAATGTTGCGAATTTCTTTGGTGGTATACTCCTTCATCCTTAACCTCCTGTAAACGTTTTCTTCATTTGTACCTTAATTATATCATATTTTTGCAAGGTTAAAACTGTATTAAACCAAATTCGTAAATTTACCATAAGTCGTTCGTTATGCTATAATAAGAATGGTGAAAACATGAGAAAACTAGCAATTCGATTAATCGAATGGTATCAAAAGGAGATATCTCCTAACAGCAATCATAAATGTAGACATACACCAACATGCTCTACTTATGCAAAAGAATGCTATCAACGCTTTAATTTTTTTAAAGCATCCTTTTTAACAACTAAACGAATCTTAACATGTAATCCTTTGTTTAAACCTAAGTATGATCCTGTACCTGAAAAAAGAATAAATGAAAAGAAGCATCAATAAAAATTGATATTGCTTCTTTTTTTATACGTTATTTTTTCTTTTTTCTGCTTGGTTTTTAATTACTTTTTGTCTTGTGAAAGCTTCTCTTTCTTTCTCTTCAAGTGCATCTGTAATATATTTAATCTGATCTTCAAATCGAGGGATCACAATATTCTTTAATGCATTTGCTCTTTTTTGTGTTTTACGGATAGCATTGGCTAAACGGTATGTTGAATTATCAATCTCAGCAAGTTTAACAGTAAGTTCTCTCACCTTTTGAAATGTCTTATATGCATAGTCAAATTTAGTATTTGTATGACCGATACCATAACTCAGTTTAACTTCCTCAACATAATGCGAAACGCTTGGTATTTCTACTCCCATAACGCTTCTGTAGGTGACTTCAACATTGTTATCTAGCGGAATTGCTTTTGCAATATCACTTACAATACCTAAGGTAATATTAGCTTCTTGAAGTGCTTGATAGGCTTGTTTGTATGTTTTAGATAAATCTTGTCTTAACAAACGAACATCTTCGATGAGTGTCATCATTTCACGTATCAAAATATTACGTTTGCGATCCATGAGCTCATAGCCCTTCTTAGCAAGCGCATAAGATTTTGTAAGTGCCATCAAATTACCTTTTGTAGGAAAAACTTGACTGGTCATTCAAAATCACCTTTCAATCCTTTAATAATAGGTTTTGTAACAATATTAAAACGTTCGATAGCACGTTGATGATTATATTTTTCATTGACTAATTCGCTATCAATACGATGTAATTCCTCTTTAGGCAAGACAGAGAGTAAATCCCATCCAAGATCTAATGTTTCAATAATATGACGATTTAAATCAAATCCTTGACCAATAAAGTACTCTTCAAAGAGTTTACCAAATTCAATATACTTTCTATCAATAGGTGATAGTTCATCTTCACCAATAACTGAAGCTAAACTTCTAGCATCTTGGACGATAGCATAGGAGGCAAATAACTGATTAGCAACAGCAGAGTGATCAGATCGTGTATATCCATCGCCAATACCATCTTTCATTAAACGTGAAAGTGAAGGTAATATACCGATGGGTGGAAAAATTCCCATTTGATTCAAATCGCGGCTTAAAACGATTTGTCCTTCAGTAATATATCCTGTTAAATCAGGTACTGGGTGTGTAATATCGTCATTTGGCATCGTTAAAATAGGGATTTGTGTAACACTACCTTTCGTATTTTTTACAATACCTGCTCTTTCATATAAAGATGCTAAATCTGAATATAAATATCCTGGGAAACCTTTGCGTCCAGGAATTTCACCTTTACTCGATGAAAATTCACGAAGTGCTTCACAATATGAAGTGATATCAGTTAAGATGACAAGTGCATGCATTCCGTGCTTGTACGCTAAATATTCTGCAGCAGTTAACGCAAATCTTGGTGTTAACATACGTTCAATAATAGGTTCATTTGAAAGGTTAAGAAACATCGTTACCTTATGCATAACTCCAGCTTCTTCAAAAGATTGTCTAAAGTATTCTGCAACGTCATTTTTAACGCCCATTGCAGCAAATATGATACAAAAATCATCGCCTTTAGAATCTGCAATTTTTGCTTGTTTCACGATTTGAACAGCTAATTCATTATGTGGCATACCTGAACCTGAAAATATCGGTAGCTTTTGACCACGTATTAATGTCGTTAATGCATCAATCGATGAAACACCTGTTTGAATATAGTTTCTTGGGTAAACACGAGAAACAGGATTCAGTGGATATCCGTTGATATCTCTTTTTTCATCAACGTAAACATCCCCTAAACCATCAATAGCTTGACCAGCTCCATTGAAAACACGTCCTAGTATTTCCTTTGATAAAGACATTTCAACTGGATGACCAGTCATTTTTATTTTGGTATTATTTAAAGATATATCATGTGTACCTTCAAAGACTTGAATTGCAACTCTTTCACCTTCAACTTGAACAACACGTCCGTGACGAATCGAGCCATTAGTCAGTCTAATTTCAACCATTTCTTCAAAACCAGCTTCACTGACGTGATCTAAAAAGATGAGAGGTCCATTAATTTCACTAAGACCTAAATAATGAATGTACATGGGATCCTCCTTTAATGTATTTGTTTAATCGTCTGATCTATTTTTTTAGCATATAGACTTAAACGATCAATTTCTGAATTGGGCACATCATATTTCATTTTAATAACATGCTCAAAAATTCCTGTTTCAAGTAACAATGCGATTGATTTACCGCTCTCAATATATTGTTTAGATTTACGATATAAGTAAAGAATAACATCCATCATTTTTAACTGTTTTTCAAGTGGCACATACGTGTCTTCCTTATGAAAAGCATTTTGTTGAAGATATCCTAGACGAATAACTTTTCCAATTTCAATAATCAATTTTTGATCATCGGGTAATACATCACTTCCGATGAGTTTAACAATTTCAAGAAGCTTATTTTCTTCAGCTAATAGTGCCATTAATTCTTGACGATTCAATAAAAAGCGATGATCAACATTTTGATCATACCATTTTGTCAAGTCACCAACGTATTCTGAATAGCTCAAGTTCCAGTTAATAGCTGCATAATGACGCATATATGCTAATTGTTTATCAAGAGCCCAAAAGCTACGTACGAAACGTTTTGTATTTTGTGTCACTGGTTCAGAAAAATCTGCTCCCTGTGGTGATACGGCACCAATAATTGAGACAGATCCCGATAAATGAGATTTTGTTTCCATGTATCCTGCACGTTCATAAAACTGTGAAATACGTGAAGGTAAATATGCTGGAAATCCTTCTTCAGCGGGCATTTCTTCTAAACGTCCACTAATTTCACGAAGTGCTTCAGCCCAACGCGATGTAGAATCGGCCATGACTGCAACATGATATCCCATATCACGATAGTATTCGGCAATGGTAACACCTGTATATATCGAAGCTTCTCTAGCTGCAACAGGCATATTTGATGTGTTTGCAATTAAAATTGTACGTTCCATTAATGGCTTATTTGTTCTTGGGTCAATTAATTCACTAAATTCTTCAAGAACTTGAGTCATTTCATTTCCGCGTTCGCCACAACCCACATAAACAATTAAATCTGCATCGCACCATTTTGCAAACTGGTGTTGCATCATTGTTTTTCCAGTCCCAAATCCACCAGGTACAGCTGCTGTACCACCTTTAGCAATCGGAAACAAGGTATCAATAACACGTTGTCCTGAAATCAAAGGCATTTGCATTGGTAATCTTTTTTTCACTGGTCTAGGTGTTTTAATTGGCCATTTTTGAGTCAGATCTAATTCATGATTGATCCCATTTTTATCTTGAACCACTAAAACTATATCCTTTATTTTATAAGAACCATTGGGTTTTATAGAAACAACTTTACCTGACTTATTCATTGGAATAAGTAGGCGATGCTCAATAGAAACTGTCTCTTGAATTCGCCCAAAAATCGTTCCTTCTTCGACCATATCACCGATTTTAACATCAAATGTGACATCCCATGTTCTTTCAATATCCAGAGGTTCTACTGAACTTCCTGTAGGAATAAACATCCCTGATTGTGCAGCAATCATTTGAAGTGGTCTTTCAATTCCATCAAATATATTTTTCATTAAACCTGGACCAAGAATGACAGAAATAGGCTCTCCTGTTGAATAAACAGGTTCTCCAACTGTTAATCCAGTTGTTGATTCATAAACTTGAATGGTAGTTTTCTGTTGTGAAATTGCAATAACTTCACCCATCAATTTTTGTTTACCAACATAAACCATTTCTAGCATTTGAAAGTTTGTAACATCTTTCACTGTGACGACAGGCCCATTAATTGAATATATTGTATGTTCCATAATGATCCTCCTTATCGTCTAATGAACAATTTAGAGTGATTTAAAAACCATTCTTTTTGTTCATTGAGTTGTGCATCTAATGTTTCATTTAGTTCAATATTGATTTTTGGTATTGTCAAAATAAAGCCACCAAAGCGGATGTCTTTATCTTTGATTAATTGAAATGATTGCTTATTAAAAGAATCTTGAATTTGTTTTTCAGCAACTTGATCCTTAAAAGCAATTCTCACTTCAAAGTCATGACCATTAACCTTTTTTGAATATGTGTTAAGACGTTTTTTTAGCCATTCATTATAAACCTCAGTTTGTGCAAATGATTCTATCTTTTTTTCAATCTCATGAAAAATTTCTTGTGTCATTTCACTTCTTTTAAGGATTAGTTTTTCATCATAACCTGTTCCTATTTGATTGAGTTCTTCTTGATAGTTAATCTGAACTTCTCTAAGTTCTTTTGCCATTTGAACTTGTTTTTTTATTTCGATTTCTTCATTAATCTTTTTGATTTCTTTTTGATACAGATAATCAATTTCTTTTTGAAGTTTTCTTACTTTTTCATCTGATTCTCGCTTGATCGCTTTTTCAAAATAGCGACGCAATTGATCTTCATTATAATATGCCATAAATCACACCTCACAATTTGACGCCAATCGCTTCACTTACATATCGGTCAATGGCTTCACCGATTTCAGTTGATGCGTGGCGGTCTGGTATCTCGACAATGAGTTGTCTAGGTTGTGTCAACTTGAGCTCTGATATTACTTGAGGCGCAAGTTCTACAAGTTTGCTTGTCACAAGAATAATCGCAATTTGTGGATCTTCAAGTGCTTTTTCAAGCGCGTTTAAAAACTCGTCCTTCTCATGGACGACAACACCTTCTATACCGACAAGGCGCATGCCTACTTCAGTATCTACATTGTCACTGATTAAAAAGAATCGCATTGAAATCCTTCTTTCAATTAAAGCTGGTTAATAATCAAAATAGAGATGAGCAAACCATAAATGGCAACACCTTCACCAAGTGCAACAAAGATGAGTGATTTACCGAAGTTTTTTTCATTTTCAGAAAAAGCTCCAATAGCAGCTGGTGCAGCGGCAGCAACAGCAATACCTGCACCAAGTGCTGATAAACCTGTAGATAAAGCTGCAGATAAGAAACCCATACCTTGAGCTAAAGTTCCTGTCATTAAATCAATGGCTTCATCACCTTCAGCGCCAAGTACACTGAAACCATTATACATTTGGATCAGGAAAACAAACGCTATGACACCAAAGAACGAAAGCACATGAGTAACTAGGCGTGTTTTAGCACTCTTTGCACTTGCTTTACCACGAAATACTTTGATTAAGGGTAAACTAATTAAAACAATAAGAAATAATGGTACTAATAATTCGTAAAAGCTTAACATAATAATAAATCCTCCTAAAGATTATTGATTTAAAGCGTTAAATACAACGCCGTTGCCTTTGTAATAACGGGAAAACATTTCATAGAACTGTAAACGCAACACTTGAATACCTACAATCATACCTTCAAGTGCCATAACAAAAATATTACCAAATACAAATACGATAATACTTCCTGAACCTCCAACCATGTCCATTAAGGATGTGACAACAAGCATCATCCCTGCATGAGATAAGACGAATCCTCCAACACGTAAGAATGACATTGTGTTAGTTACATAAGATAAAACGATTTCAAAGAGTTCAAAGAATGCTTCAACAAAGAAACCGCCAAACCCATTAGGAAACATCTTATGATGATGAAACTTTCTTTCAATAGGTTCTTTTAAGAAAATGGCAATAAGTGGTATACCTACAAAGAGTGCAATGGTTAATCCATTAATCACTGGAATTTGTAACCCCATTTGTAAACCTATACCAACAGCAATAAACCCATAAAGTGTGAGACCTGCAAAACCATTATGAGAGAAAACCATTTCAACGTAGTCTTTTTTCCTAAATAATGTCACGATATTCATAATCATCGCAATCAAAATGAGCACTGCACCTATCGCAATCGCAGATATGAGAAGCGTCATAGTAAACGCACCATCCATCACATGGATGGGTTTTTCTTTTAGACCCAAAAACTCTGTAAAAAATGGGGTTAAAATCTCTTCATTACCAAAGAAAGACCCATAAAGTAATCCGAAGATTGCTGAAGAGAGTCCGATTCTAATACCAATAGCTCCCAATCGCATCTTTTTAAATTTATAAACTAACCATCCAAGTAACATTAAAACAAGACCTTGTCCTAAATCACCAAACATTAAACCGAAAAGCAATGAATACGTGATTGCAACAAAAGGTGTCGGATCAATATCTGAATACTGTGGCACACCATACATTTCAACAAACATACCAAAGGGTTTACTAAACCAACCATTTTTAAGTTTTGTTGGTGTTGTAATACGTTTATCCGTATCAGGTTCATTCACTTCAATTTCAACATCCGTTAATCCTTCAAAAGCTTTCTCAAAACGGGAAACATCTTCAATTGGCATGAACCCAGAGATACTAAATTTATCACCTAGACCAACTACATACTTCTTTGCTTCAAAAATACGATTAACAAAGAGTAATTCCGTTTTAATACATGCCAAACGATTTGTACAACCACATGTGATTTCATAAATATCACTACGATAATGATCTATCTGCTTTTGAAATGTCTCAATTTCTTTTTCTAGCGCAGTGATTGCTTCTTTAGGAGTCCCATGAACGAAATCAGGAATAAAGATTCTTTCAAAGAAGAGTGAAGAAAAAATGTTGTCAACTTCTCGTTTGTATTCATCGGTTGTAAAATACATACACCACGTGTAGCTTTTATCAAAGTTAAATGCTTTAAAAACATATGGTTTATTTTGAAAATAAGAGAGTTTTTCAACACTATCATTTGGAAGTCTTCCAAAACGTATCGTAATGTACTCACAAACAAATAAATCATCCAGTGGTACATCAAGACTTTCAATATTTTTAACTGAAATCAAAGCATTTTGAAATTTCTGAATGTGTTGTTCAGCTTCTTTAATTTTTTGAACTTCTTGTTCCAACGCATCCTTGGTCTCATTGATATATTCATACATTTCATTAATATTATATTCAATATCCCTTTGCTCTAAGTTGGGCAAGTTTAATTCATATTTCTTTTCTATTTCATCGATTTCCTGCAACATTGCTTGACAGGGGTTTTCAGCAACAAACGATGTTAAGCCATGAACTTTTTCAACAATTTCACTCGCTAAAACAGGATGAAATCCTTTGATATCGATAAACCGTGTTAACACGGTATCTAATTGGCTTACATTCGATGTTAAATCGATGAGTTTCATTTTAGCTATTCCCATAATGACTCCTTAATAAATCAGCATCGTCTTGATTTCCGATTCATCAACTTGATAGCGAATGCCTTCAATAATGTTGGTGAGGTTTTCAATTTCCATTTGACTTAATGTGACAAATGCCATGAAAACTTTAGGAACTTCAGATGCAAAATAAATATATTTTCTCGCTAAATCATAGCGAATTTTTCCAGCAAAGTATTCGATATAAACATAATCTTTTTCATTCACAAATTTTGAATACTCAGAATTAGACAAATACTTAACGATTTGATCTGGATTAGATAAATTAATCATTTCATCCCATTTTTTTTCTGATATTCTCAAATGATCTTTAATGAGTACATCTTTGATTGCTTGTGGTGTTGCTTGATAAAACTTCTTTAAACGATAAATTTTAGTAATATTTGATAATTCAATGCGTGTCTGAAAGATGCTTTCTATCTCTTTTTTAAGTTGTCCTTTATAAAACCTATCAATTCGTCTAAACGCTTCTTCATAGTAATAAACTTCCAATTTGTGTTCAATATCCAAGTAACGAATCATTTCTGGGTTATCTGTATAATAGGGTTTTAAGATTTGATAATAAGCAGAATTCTTTACTGCATCTAACAAATCATCAAATGTTTCGACCTTGAGAAGTTTATGCACATCCATCTTGGTATGTACTTCAAAGAAAATAGGTAACTTCCCAATATTATCTTCAAACTCCATTGAAATAATTGTTCTTAGAGAAGAAAGGATAAGTTCTGTTTCCTGAAATACAAGATTGAGCAAATAAAAATCGACATCAGATGAATGTATCATCTTGATTAATCTTAAGATTTGTTCAAAACTATTTTTTCGGATTAATAATTCTAGTTGTCCACGATGAATAGAAGATTCTTGGACACCACTCAAAATTGTCTGATAGTTTGGAGATTTTTTAAGATAACTAACCAAATCAGGTAATGATCTTATTTTAAGCATTCTTTCATAATCTTCTGTTTTTAGAAAATGCCCAAAAATAGCTTTAGACTTAGTGATGACGGCATTATTAGATAAATCCTTCATCGTCATTCACCTCACTTAATACAAGATTGATACATTGTTTCAACCCATTGTTCCTTTTCACGATTAAAAACTTTTAAAAGTTCATCTAAAGCCTCTTCAAACTTTTTGATTTCCTGTTCATGTCTTTGTTTGATATCTTCTTTAAACTTATTTTCTAAGTTTTTAACTGCTTCTTTGATTTGAGACTGCATCTCTTTTTTAAGTTTTTTTTCTTCTTCCTTGATAACTTGATCAAGATTTTCTTTTTTCACGATAAGTTCATCAACAGATGTTCTTGCTTTTTTATCCATTTGAATTGTATCTCTTATGAGATTGCTATACATGGATTCACCTTCTTTTTCTTATATAATTCTTATATCAATCTTAGTAAGCGCGAGCAAACCAGATGGTTTTTGTTGCTTTTTTACCTGTTACTGGGCAAACATCAGTGATGAGCGTTTGCTCAAATGGGATAACTCTTGCAGTTGCTGTTGTATCCTTTTTAATCTGAATTTCAGCTTCTTCATCAGCAATACTCATCGCAACGTATCCACCTTGTTTAATATATGATTTAAACTCATCATATGTCTTTGCTTGATAGGTATGTTCTCTCACATGATTAAGTGCTCTTTGATAAAGCGTTTCATGCATGTCTTTTAAGATATTTCCCATGTTTGAGACAACATCTAAAATAGGTATTTGAACTTTCATTCGATTATGACGTGTAACTAATGTGACTTCACCTTTTTCAAGATCTCTTGGACCTACTTCAATTCTGACAGGGAAACCCTTCATTTCATATTCTGAAAACTTCCATCCTGCTGATTTTGTTGAATCATCGAGTAGTACACGATAATTTGCGTTTTTTAAAGCCTGATATAATTGCTGTGATGCTTCTTGAACTTCAGGTTTTTGTCCTTGTATTGGAATAATTACAATTTGAGTAGGCGCGATATAAGGAGGTAAAACTAATCCTTCATCATCGCCATGAACCATGATCACAGCACCAATTAAACGTGTAGATACGCCCCATGATGTTTGATAGGCATGCTGAAGTGTATTTGTCTCATCAGTAAACTTAATATCAAAAGCTTTTGAGAAGTTTTGCCCGAAGAAATGAGTCGTTCCTGATTGTAATGCTTGACCATCATGCATTAATGCTTCAATACTATACGTTTCAACTGCACCTGCAAATTTTTCTTTTTCAGTTTTTTTACCTGTAACGAATGGAATCGCTAATAACTTTTCACCTAATTCACGATAAATTTCTAGAATATCAAGTGTTTCTTTACGTGCTTCAGCTTCTGTTGCATGTACCG
>CAYJBI010000032.1:0-12921 GCA_964368345.1 uncultured Mariniplasma sp.
ACCTATAGATATCAGGCACCTGTGATTTAGGAGTAATCATGAAAAGAGACTCATGTTGAAGTCTTGGATGAGTATAATAAAATCTAACTGATTTTTCATCCATTTCAACACGAATTCCTTCAATTGCCTCAAAAAAAGCAATCAATTGTTCCAAATCGATTTTTCTAGATTTTTCTTTAAAAAAGTGAATATTAAATAAAGCCATACCGTCACCTCATCTTACTCATAGTTTATCATAATTAAACTGTTTCACCTAAGATTTGTTTTAACCAAACTTCGTCTGTCCGATTAATTAAAAGTGGTGTTATTGATATATATCCTTCATCAAACGCTTGCACATCAGTTTCTTCATGTTCTTGATAATGTATAATTGAACTCTTTATATGATAAACATCTGGACGTTCACTCTTCACAAATTCTGCATGCTGAAGACGATTTCCCATGCGTGTCATTTTAACTCCTTTGGGTCTTGCATATGTTTCCTTTGGAAAATTAATATTTAATATACCTGGACCTTCATAGAGTTTAGCTTCTATAATTTCATCCATTAATTTAACTGTCTCATCATATAGATAAGGTAGTTTAGTATGATGAGCTGAAATAGCAATAGCATCAACACCAAGTACTTTAGCTTCCATCGCTGCAGCAACAGTACCTGAGTATAAAATATCTTTTGCAATATTTTGACCATAATTAATACCTGATACCACTAAATCAAAATCAATATTAAATACTTTCAATCCTAATCGCGTTGCATCTGCCGGAGATCCATCTACAACAAGAGTTGCTGTCGAACCCAAAATTGGATCTGTCATAAAGGTTTCAATACGACTACGAATGGTAATCGCATGACTTTTTGCACTTTGATGATCTTTAGGTGCTGAAACATAAACATTCCCAAAAGGTGCAAGTGCTCGTACTAATATCGCTAAACCTTCTGCTTGATATCCATCATCATTAACGACTAATATATTCATTTGTCTCCTCCGATAACTTGATTACAACGATCGCAACATCCATTTTCATGAACATGATCAACAACATTCCAACAACGATCACAAGTTATTCCTTCTGCTGGACGTATTTGAACATTGGTTTCATTGCCAACTGTTAAATGAACCTTTGAAACAATTAAGACTTGATGAATTTTCATATCTAACTTGTTAATAGCATCTATTTGTTCTTTTGTTACTACTAAATCAACTTGTGCAGCTAAAGATTTACCGATAACTTTTTGTTCACGTGCTTCTTCAAGTTTTTTTAACACGATTTCTCTAAGTTCCATGAAAGTATCAAAAGATTTCATTAAATCATCATCTGTTTTTGTTGTACGCATAGGCATATCGCAAAGATACACATCTTCTTCATGTTCAAATGGAAGCATTTGATATGCTTCTGATGCTGTATGTGGAATAATAGGAGTTAATAATTGCAACAAACCAACCGTCATATCATAGATTGTCGATTGAACTGATCTTCTTTCAAAACTATTTTCTTTTTCAATATACAGAATATCCTTGGTGTAATCCAAATAAAATGCTGAGAGTTCATTTGTCATAAATGGAACAATACTTCGATAAACCCTATCAAATGCATAATGATCGTAGGCATCAAGAACTTCATTAATTAATGCATAGTATTTTAATGAAATGACACGATTTAACATACCTCTCATTGAATATCCAACATAATCATTATCTGGGTTAAATCCATCAAGATTACCTAACATGAAACGTAACGTATTTCTAATCTTACGATAACCTTCAGAAATTTGTGTCATCATATCATTTGAAATACGAACATCAGACTGATAATCAACAGTTGCAACCCACAAACGTAAAATATCGGCACCTTGTTGTTTCATAACTGTTAGAGGATCAACAGTATTACCAAGTGATTTACTCATTTTACGGCCTTGTCCATCTAAAACGAAGCCATGAGATACAACTTGTTTATAAGGCGATTGATGAAATGCTGCGACTCCAGTAATTAAAGAAGAATTAAACCATCCTCGATATTGATCAGATCCTTCTAAATAGACATCCGCAGGATATGGAAGGCCTCTTGATTGTAAAACTGAATGGGATGTCCCTGAGTCAAACCAAACATCCATAATATCCGTTTCTTTTCTAAAGATATGATGAGGTGAACCTGGATGTGTATACCCTTTAGGAAGTAAATCAATAGCCTCTTTTTCATACCAAACATCTGAACCATATTGTTTGAATAATTCTGAAACATGTAATAAAACATCTTGATCTAAGATAGCATCACCGTTTTCAGCATAAAAGACAGGAATTGGAACACCCCAAGCACGTTGACGTGAAATACACCAGTCTTCACGACCAGAAATCATGTTTGAAATACGTACTTCTCCCCAAATAGGAAGCCAATCAATTTTCTTAACCTCATCTAATAACTCATGTTTTAATTGTTCAATTGATGCAAACCATTGAGGTGTCGCACGGAAAATGACTGGTTTTTTAGTTCTCCAGTCATGAGGATAGGAATGAGTAAATTTTTCTTTTCTTAGTAACACATGCTTTTCTTCAAGTGCTTTAACGATTTCTTCATTTGCAACTTCGTAATATAAGCCCTGAAATGGACCTGCTTCTTCCATCATATATCCACGATCATCAACAGGACACAAAATATCAAGATTATAGGTTTTACCAACACGATAATCATCTTCACCATGACCAGGAGCTGTATGAACAAGACCTGTGCCGTCTGTATCTGTTACATGTTCGCCAACGATAATTGGTGAAATACGATCAAACAATGGATGTCTATATTGCTTTAATTCTAATTCAGATCCCTTAATTAAGCCAAGAACTTCAACATTATCCCAGTTTAAAACAATAGAAGTCGCCTTCAATAAAGTTTCTGCAATGACATATTTTTCGTTATCAACCATGACGACTGCGTAATTAAAACGAGGATGTACTGAAATAGCTAAGTTAGCAGGTAGTGTCCATGGAGTCGTTGTCCAAATCACATAATAAGCATCTTTTAAAAGACCTTCTTGTTCAACTGATGGGAATTTAACATAAACAGAGATTGATTGTTTATCTTGATATTCAATCTCAGCTTCTGCAAGCGCAGATTCAGAAGAAGGGGACCAATAAACTGGTTTTAATCCTTTATAGATTAAACCTCTTTTCACCATTTTAGCAAATACTTTTATCTGTTCAGATTCAAAATCTTTGGTATAAGTGATGTATGGATTATCCCATTCACCTAAAATACCTAATCGTTGAAACTGACCTTTTTGTTTTTCAACTTGCTCTTCAGCATATTTTTGACAAAGTTTTCGATATTCAACAAGAGAGATTTCTTTACGATTAACACCTTTTTTAGTAAGTGCTGTTTCAATGGGAAGTCCATGCGTATCCCATCCTGGAATATAAGGCACATAGTGGCCTTTCATGGTTTGATAGCGCAAAACAAAATCTTTCAAGATTTTATTAAGTGCATGCCCAATGTGAATATCTCCATTAGCATAAGGAGGTCCATCATGTAAAATAAAAGGTTCCTGATCCTTATTTTTCTTTAATACTTTGTCATAGAGACCTATATCATTCCATCTCTTTTGAAACTCAAGTTCTCTTGTACCTAAATTTCCTCTCATTTGAAAATCAGTTTTAGGCATTAATAATGTGTCTTTGTAGTCCATAAATACGCTCCTTTAAATAAAAATAAAAGTCCTTATCGCTAAGGACGAAAATGTTTCCGCGGTACCACCTTAGTTCCAGTATGAATACTGGCACTCATTTCTATCTTTGCTCAAAGGTGATACTCCCTAACGATTGGTAACCAGGCTTCCACCATCCCCGGTTCGCTTCATACATCTTTTAGTTTGCTTGTCCCTCTCATCGCAATCTTAACTTATTTTACTCTACAATCTCTTTTAGAAAATCTTCCATTGATCCATCATTATAAACATCTTTCGATGCAAACATAAACACTTTTTCTTGAACATTAACAATTTCACCTTCTATGGCATATACAACTCCAGAAAAAAATGCGATTGCTTTATTTGCTTGATCGATATCAAGCATTTCAAAATTAAGTATTAGTGGTTCACCTTTCAGCAAGTGATCAGCTAAACCCGTTAAATAGTTATCATCGTCAGCAGTTAATTTTTCAAAAATAATTAATTCTGATTTTTGGACAACTTTTTCTTCGACGATTTTGTCTTTTTTCTTTTTGTTTACTGAAAATAGTCCCATAGTATCTCCTAATCAATAATTTCTAAAAACTTCCGACCGATTCTTAAATGAGTTGCATGGTATTTTAATGCACATTCAAAATCATTTGACATTCCCATTGAAAGAAATGGAAGATGATGAATCTTTGACAACGCTTCACATTTAGAAAATGCTTCTTCAGTTTTTTGATCATCTTCATCTTTCCCAATGGTCATTAAACCGATTATCTCTATTTTATCATATTTTTTAATTTCTATAAGAAATTGAGCCAAATTAGCAGGTAAAAGACCACTTTTTTGGTTTTCTTCTGTTAAATTAACTTGGATAAAGCACCGGATTGGATGTGTAGCATGCTTTTGTATCGCTTCTGCTAAAGTGATACGATCGAGTGTATGCAAATAGTCAATACGATTAATCATATCTTTTACTTTATTTGTTTGAAGATGACCAATAAAATGCCATGTCACTTCTAAGTCTTTGAGTTCATCCATTTTATTTAACATATCATAAACTCTATTTTCGCCAAAATGTCGAACGCCTTTAGCATAGAGTTTTCTCATTTGTGCCGTTGTAAAGTACTTAGATGCACATATCGTGGTAACGTCTTTATAAAACATTAAACATTAAAACGGAAAAGCATGATGTCGCCATCTTGTACAATATAGTCTTTACCTTCAAGACGTACGCGACCATTTTCTTTGGCAACTTGTGGCGTTCCATACTTAATCAAGTCGTCATAAGCCAATGTTTCTGCTTTAATAAATCCTCTTTCAAAATCCGAGTGAATGATACCTGCGCATTGTGGTGCTTTCATTCCTTGTCTATAAGTCCAAGCTCTTACTTCTGGTTCACCAGCAGTAAAATATGTCTTTAAACCTAACAATTTATATGATTTTTCAATAACTTCATTTAATCCTGATTTTTGTAAACCATACGCTTCTAAGAAAGTCATCTGTTCTTCTGGTTCTAAAGATGCAATTTCCATTTCAACTTGAGCTGAAACTAATACAACTTCAGTCCCTCTTTCCTTAGCAAATTCAAGCAGTCTTGTATAATGCTTATTTTCCATAGGATGATGCAAATCGTCCTCTGAAACATTGGCAATATAAATCATTGGTTTCATTGTAAGTAGACTAAAGTTTTTAATCAACTTATGCTCATCTTCTGTAAACTGATGAACCCTTGGGCTTAATCCTTGATCAAGAGCTTGCTTAATGGTCATTAATACATCATATTCTTCTTGTGCTTCTTTGACTTTCGCTTTTGCTTTCTTTTCTAATCGAACAATGCGTTTATCAATTTGTTCTAGATCTGCTAAACTAAGTTCAATTTGAATTGTTTCAATGTCTCTAATAGGATCAATATTTCCTTCTACATGGGTAATATTCCCATCTTCAAAGCATCGAACAACTTGACATATAGCATCCACTTCTCTAATATGTGATAAGAATTGATTTCCTAATCCTTCGCCCTTTGAAGCTCCTCTTACAAGTCCTGCGATATCAATGAACTCATAGGCTGTAGGTACAACTTTTTTGGGTTTATATATTTTTTCAAGCACATCAAGACGAGGATCTTGTACATAAACAATTCCTACGTTAGGATCAATAGTTGCAAACGGATAATTTGCAGCTAATGCTTCCGCTTTTGTGATGGCATTGAAGAGTGTTGATTTACCCACATTTGGTAATCCCACTATTCCAGCTTTTAACATGATTTTACTTCCTTTCAGTAAAAAAGGCACATGGCCTTTTAAAATTTTCCTTTTTTAGAGAGCCATGAAGGTAGGTTACGCTTTTTACCTTCTGTTGGTTCATTAGAGATAACTTCATTTTCTTCATAATTTTGAATTTTTAAACCTGAACGAGTTAGTTTTAATTGTTCATCAGAACTCTTGTTGAAGATTTCAGAAGCAAGATTTTCAATGGTAGAGTCTTTTGCTTTAAGCTCATATCCTGTTGCAATGACTGTTACGATTAACTCATCATCTAAATCTTGATTCACAGTTGTTCCATAAATAATGTTTAAATCACGGTCTGTAGCATTTCTAATTTCTGATAATGCTTGTTCAGTTTCAAATAAAGTAATATTTGTTCCAGATGTAATATTGACAATAGCATCTGTTGCACCATCGATTGATACTTCAAGCAATTTAGAGTGAATTGCTTTTCTAGCTGCTTCAATAGCACGGTTTTCACCTGAGGCAATACCTATACCCATCAGTGCAGTACCTTTATTTTCCATTACTGTTCTTACATCCGCAAAGTCAACATTAATTAAACCTGGAATGGCAATAATTTCAGCAATCCCTTGGACACCTTGACGTAATACATTATCTGATTCTCTAAAAGCATCTAATAATTGTGTTGTAGGTCCAGATATTGCGAGTAATCTTTCGTTTGGAATCACAATGAGTGTATCCACATGAGGCTTTAATTCTTCTAATCCATAAATAGCTGCTTGCATGCGTGCTGGACCTTCAAAAGCAAAGGGTTTTGTTACGATACCAATGGTTAAACAACCCATCTCTTTTGCTCGTTTCGCAATGACTGGTGCAGCACCAGTACCAGTTCCACCACCCATACCCGCAGTGATGAAAACCATATCTGCATTTCTTAGAACATCTTCGATTTCTTCTAAAGATTCTTCAGCAGCTTTTTTTCCAATTTCTTTTTTAGCTCCTGCTCCAAGTCCTCGAGTTAAGTATTTACCAAGTTGAACACGTGTTTCAGCTTTTGAGACCTTGAGTACTTGGGCATCTGTATTCATAGCAACAAATTCGACGCCCTTGACGTCGTTTTCTATCATACGATTGATTGCATTCCCACCGCCTCCACCTACACCAATAACCTTGATGATCGGCTTCTGGTTGAAATTATCAGACTCTCCAAATACCATAAGTATCCCTCCTTGTAGCACTATATCTATTTTACAATAGTTTTTAATTAAATTAAAGGTCTATTATCTTTATTTAAAATAATTTGTTTTCTTCTTCATCTCTGTTTTAAAATCAAGGAGACGATCTTCTTTTATTGCTTGACGTATTTCTTTCATCAAATGCTTTAAATAAGCCAAATTTTGATATGTCACTAAACGCATCCCTAAAATTTCTTCACCCTTAAAAAGATGTCTGATATAAGATCGTGTGTATTTTGAAACGTGAGTCTCAAGATTTGAATCTAAAGGTCTCATATCTCGTTCATATGTTTGATTCTTAATCACTATTTTTCCTTCTGTAGTTAAAGCTGTTCCATGTCTAGCTATACGTGTTGGTAGAACACAATCAAACATATCAACACCATGAATGACATTTTCTACTAAATCATCTGGAGCACCAACACCCATTAAATATCTTGGTTTGTCAAAAGGTAAAATGGGATTTAAAAACTTTGTCATTTCATACATTTCATGTTTTGTCTCACCTACAGAAAGACCACCTATTGAGTATCCAGGAAAATCCATTTTAATCAATTCTTCTGCAGAATATTGACGCAACTCTTTATTTAAACCACCTTGAACAATACCAAATAGCGCTTGATCTGTTTGAAGTGCATCTTTACCTCTTTTTGCCCATCTTAGAGTACGCTCAACTGAGTTCTTCATATAATCATAGGTCTCATATGGAGGTGGACATTCATCAAAACTCATGATGATATCAGCACCTAGTTTTTCTTGAATTTTAATTGAATCTTCAGGAGACATGAAGAGTGAAGAGCCATTCTTATGATGTTTGAAATGAACCCCTTCTTCGGTAATTTTTCTCATATCAGTAAGTGAGAATACTTGAAAACCACCACTATCAGTAAGAAGAGCTCCATCCCATTGCATAAAACCTCTTATACCACCATGCTCTTGAACAATATCTTCGCCTGGTTGAAGCCATAAATGATAGGTATTTCCCAAAATCAAACCTTCAGAGACTTCATGAATCTCTTCAGGTGTTAATGTTTTTACTGTTGCCTGAGTTCCAACAGGCATAAAAAAAGGCGTTTCAAAAACCCCATGTGGTGTCGTTAAACGACCCAAGCGAGCACCGCTCTGCTTACAAACATGCAATACTTCAAATTTTATACTCATAATCTCATCCTTTACCTTGTAATTATAGCATGTTTTTGCTAAAATGATTAAGTATTTATCAAGCTGTACCCTAGGAAACCAGCTTAATCAATAAAAACAGGGAGATATGAAATTGAAAAATTGGTCTACGTATGATTTAGCGCGACAAACAATGATCGCTGCGATTTATGCTGTTTTGGTTTATGTATTTAGTTTTGCAAGTTTTGGTTTAATTCAGTTTAGAGTTGCTGAAGTATTAATGATCCTAGTCTTTTTCGACAAAAAAAGTGTCATTGGTCTTACAGTTGGGTGTTTTGTATCAAGCCTCATTTATGGCGCGGATATATTTGACATCATTTTCGGACCTATAGCAACCCTTCTTTCAGGAATAGCTATGTGGCAGCTAAGAAAAAAACCTTATATTGCGATGATTTTTCCAGCAATATTCAATGGGTTAATTATCGGTTTTGTTCTAACTTATGCATATAGACTAGGGCTTCTCTATATTACAATACCTTCAGTATTTATTGGAGAGTTTGTCATTTTATATGTATTAGGTGCACCATTATTTGTGTTATTAAATAAAAATAAAGGATTTATTGAATTTTTTAAATAAATAAGGGAATGCTATAATGAGCATTCCCCTTTTTTATCGTTTAAAACCTTGAAAGAATATAGCAATAGTTCCTGGTCCTGAATGAGCACCAATCACTGGTCCTACATAATTATAGAAAATGTCTTTGATTTTAAGTGTTTTCTTTAATTCTTCACCAATAAGTTTAGCCTCTTCGATACAATCTCCATGAGAAATAAAGATTACCTGTTCGAAGGATGAGTCGATATATTCTTGAGTCAACTCAATCATTTTTTGAATCGAATGTTTTCTTCCTCTTATTTTGACAACAGGTACCAATTTACCTTCATTTGACACATGAAGAATAGGTTTTACTTTAAGAAGTGTACCTAAAATATGTGATGTCGCAGAAAGTCTTCCACCTCTCATGAGAGTTCCAAGATCATCAACAGTGAATAGATGAGTAATTTTTAATTTAATACTTTCAATATAAGCAGTTAATTGAGTGACTGTTTTTCCTTCTTTTTTACCTAAGTATGCATAATAAACAAGTAATCCAAGCCCCATCGATGCACCTTTAGAATCAATGGTTAAAATCTTTCGATCTGGATATGTCACTTGTAATTCTTTTGCAGCTAAGTGTGCTGAGTTATATGTTCCAGATAATGCTGATGAAAATCCAATATATAGAATATCTTTTCCATCTCTTAAAACGGGTTCAAATGCTTCCATGAACTGTCCAATACCTACCATGGATGTTTTTGCAACTGTTTTTTCTCTCAATCTTTCATAAAATGCGTGGAAAGTAATTTCTCTTTCATCTGGATAGTTAATATATGTTTTTCCTTCTAAATCAACTGATAGTGGTACAACAGATACTTGCATCTCCTTGATTTGATTAACAGTTAAATCACTGCATGAATCGGTGAAGATAGCGTAATCATTATGTGGTTTATTTTGCATATTTGCTCCCTCTTTCATTAATCTTCAGTTCACTTTCTATTATAATTGACAAACGTCATTTATAACTCTACTTGCTCAAAAGAATACACTACCAATAATAATAGATCAGTAGAGTTTATATAAATCTTCTCTACTAATGGTAGAATATGCTTGTTTTTACAATAAAAATGGTATAATAACGTCATGGAAACTAAAAAAATGCACTTTACTGAAAATTTAATCCGCTTAAGAAAGCAGCATGGTTTTACTCAACAAGCATTAGCAGAAAAACTTAACTATAGTGATAAAGCAGTCTCTAAATGGGAACGTGGTGAGGCATTGCCCGACATTCAAACCATTGGAGATATTGCTAATCTTTTTCATTTAACCATTGATGAACTAATCTATAATGATCCTGAAAATATTGAAAAAATCTCTAAACAACGTGAACAAAATCCATATCTAATGAAACTAGCTTTACTTATCGTTTCATCTGTATGGTTAGTAGCGTTGCTTGTCTTTGTTACATTAACACTACTACTTACAGATAGAACAGGTTTATGGTTAATCTTTATTGCTTCATTGCCAGCTTCTATGATAGTTTTCCTTGTTTTTGCAGTAATATCCAAGCGGAAACTTCTTATCTTATTTTTTGTGGGTTGCTTGACGCTATCAGTTAGTCTTCTTGCTTTTCTCATCATTGTTCACCCCTATGACTGGTTATTGTTTTTGCTACCCATCCCCATATTATTTGTTGTAGGTTTTGCATTACCTTATAAAAGATAAGCCCAAATCTTAAAAGCATTCGGGCTTTTTTATTTCACTAAAATCTTTTTATGTGCAATCGCCATGGGAAGAAGCTTAAAATCATCTGCTGATACTTTCACCCACGATGATTTTAATCCTTTGATTAATCTCGCATGATGAACTTCCATCGTCCAAACTTGGTGACTGAAAACATGTTTATACGTCACGAAGGATTCATCAATTTGTATTATTGTTCCTTCCTCTTCTAGCATATTTGTGATATGCTGAATACTCTCAACTTCAAACTGAGGATATTCATACATTCCCTTTAATAATTCTTCGTTTCTTTTGCTCAAAATAATGGATACACCATCATGAATAATCAATGTCTTATAATGTATATGTTTGGGCTTTTTAATTTTGGTTAAAAATGGTAATGCTTCTTGTGTCCCTTGTATTCTTGCTCTGCAATACTCACTTAATGGACATTCATTACATAAAGGATTTTTAGGTTTACACCGTGTTGCTCCAAGTTCCATCATAGCTTGAGTATATATTTCAGGTGTCGCTTTTCCAATGAATGATTGATTAATTTTATCCAACATTTTTCTATTTTTTTCACTTCGCATATCTTGATCATTTCCAAGGTACCTTGATAATACGCGAATCACATTACCATCAAGAGCGCTATAAGGCTGATTATATGCAATAGACATAATGGCTCCTGCTGTGTACTTCCCTACACCAGGTAAACTAAGAACATCATCATACTTATTTGGGAATTCACCATTGAAATGATTTAGGATATCAATAGCTGCTTTATGCATATTTCTAAATCTTCGGTAATATCCAAGCCCTTCTACTGCTTTCATTAACGTCATTTCATCACTTTTCGCAAGATCACTTACTGTTGGGTATAACTTAATGAAACGTTCAAAATAAGGAAGAACCGTATCAACTTGTGTTTGTTGCAGCATAACTTCGCTTACCCATATGTGGTATGGGTTTTTTGTTAATCTAAAACTTAACTTACGATGATTTCTTTTATACCATTCTTCAAGTCTTTTTATATCCACCTAAATCACCGTTTCACGAACGCCACAATGCTCAATGATATCATCAAAACGAGTGAAAGCTGACATAACAATGCCATGGCAAACAACAATTATTTTTTTATAATCACGATACTTTGAAACAGCATTGATAACTCTCTTTTGTATTTCTTCATATGTTTCCCAAGGATATTTAGTTCCCGGTAAGTCTATTCCTTTGTTTGATAAATATTCATCAAACGATTTAGGAACGTCAAAATCAAACTTAAACGTCTTATCTGGCATCCATTCGTGTAGATCATTTTCAACAACTAAAGGAATGTTGGTAATTCTAGAGATAATAGCTGCAGTTTGTAAAGCACGTGTGTAAGGAGATGAAATAATTATTTCTGCATCTTTTAATCTTTCATCCTTTGCTCTATTTTCTGCTTGTAGAATGCCTCTTTCTGTTAATTTACCAAGTTCATAACCCATTCCAGGAAAACCTCTTCCTTGAACTTCATCATAGCGTGGTTCACCATGACGAATGAGTACTACTTCTGTTGACATATTTCTCACCCTTTCTTAATCATTATAGCATAAATCTTTGACAGGCATTTTGATTTAATTAAGTATCAATCTATGTTAAAATCATTGGGAATCAGGAGGAGAATAATGTCAAAATTAACAAAACGAAGATCGATTAGAAAATATGATCCAAATATTAAAATCTCAAAAGATGAAATGGTAAGTATCCTTAAAGATGCAACAAGAGCCCCTTCATCCATGAATATGCAGCCATGGCGTTTTATTATCGTTGAATCATCCGAAGCAAAAGAAAAATTGCGTCCGGTGCTTTATGGAAATCAAACTCAATTAGAGACATCTGCCGCGATGATTTGCATATTTACTGACTTGAAAAAGTATGATTATGCAGAAAAAGTATTTAACAAAGCAATAGATCAGGGATTAATGCCTTTAGAAGTTCGTGAAAAACAACTAAGAAGTATTGCTAATATGATTCCAACATTATCCGATGACTCTATTGAAAAAAGTGGTTTGATTGACTGTGGATTAGTTGCCATGCAACTTATGCATGTTGCACGTGAATATGGTTATGATACTTGTCCCATAGGTGGTTTCAAGCATGATGAAATTGCTAATGCACTTTCAATTGATTCAAAACGATACAAACCTGTATTGATCATTTCGATAGGAAAGGCTCAAGATAAAGGCTTCCCTTCAATCCGACTTGATATTAATGATGTTGCTACGTGGATCTAAACGGCACTTTATAATTTGTAGTGACTACTTTTTAATTTAATTTCACTTAATGATTGGCAGTTAATCTAATTATAGA
>CAYJBI010000033.1:0-12612 GCA_964368345.1 uncultured Mariniplasma sp.
CTATGACATCGTATGATGAGTTAAGAAAAAGAATTGATGAGATCATTGACCCAGGATTTAATCTTCCATTTAAAGCGGTTGGTGGTATTAAAAAGTTGGTTGTAGGACCAACAGGTGTGGTTGAGCTTGAACTTCAAGTTAAAGATAAACAAAAAAATGAACAAGCGCTTAAAATCCAAGTGATCAAATTAGTCAAAATCGAACTTGGATTTCCAGGTATTAAAATTGATTTTTTAGAATCTGAATTCGTTCCTGAAGGAGAAAAACCAATTAAATATTTGGCAATTGCATCTGGTAAAGGTGGCGTTGGTAAATCATCTGTTACAGCCAATTTAGCTGCTGCATTGATTAGACAAGGGAAAAAAGTTGGAATTATTGATGCTGATGTTTATGGAGCATCTATTCCGAATATTCTAAAAATTGATGTTGTTCCTTTAAATTCAACAGAAGATGAAAAAATGATTCCACTAAATAAAAATGGAATTGAAGTCATTTCTACAGAGTTTTTTATGCCACCAGAAAAACCATTGATGTGGCGTGGACCTATGTTAGGTAAAATGCTTATTCATTTTTTCAGTGGTGTCAAATGGCAAGACAATATCGATATTATTTTAATTGATTTACCCCCTGGAACTGGTGATGTTGCACTTGATGTGAAAACGTATGTTCCTAAGAGTAAAGTCTTAGTTGTAACAACTCCGCATGTGAATGCTTCACATGTTGCTGTAAAAGCAGGTATTGGTGCACAAAACATTGGTCATGAAGTTATTGGTGTTGTTGAAAACATGAGTTATTATTTAAACTCATGCTCGAATACGAGAGAATTCATTTTTGGTAAAGGTGGCGGTGAAACCGTTGCTAAAAAATTGGGAGTTTCTGTTTTAGGCCAAATTCCTATTGGACAACCTGAGAAAGATGACTACATTTTTTCTAAGAATGATGAAGCAGGAAAAATCTACGATACGATTGCTTTAGATGTTATTAAAGAAATGGACATATAGTTTTCTTACATCTAGAGATAAAGAAGTAGTTAATAAGCATAAACAATCCATTAATGAAGAGCATTCAATCAAACATTTGAATGCTCTTTGTCATTAATTAATCATAAATTAGACCTTAGTTTCTAATAGCATATGACTTTTGTTGACTGAAATAAAGGTTCATGATATGATGTTTTAGGATACCTTAAAAGGTGTTCTTAAAACAGACAAAGGAGAACTAAAAAAGTGAAAACAGCGAATCCTGCGCCTCTTGGATTGCTTGGCTTTGGTATGACAACCATTTTGTTAAATTTACATAATACTGGGTTGATTCCGTTATCAATGGTCATTGTTGGTATGGGTGTTGCCTTAGGTGGTTTAACACAAATTGTTGCTGGTTTAAATGAGTTAAAATTAGGAAATACATTTGGTGGAACAGCATTTACTGCATATGGATTCTTTTGGTTAAGTCTCGTAATTATTTGGTACTTTCCAAAAGAAGGTTTAGAAGCAGATAAAATTTCAATGGGTTATTATTTAGCTATTTGGGGATTATTCACAACTTTCATGTTTATTGGAACACTCAAACATAACATGGTTACCCGAATTGTCTTTGGATCATTAGCGATATTATTCTTTATGTTAGCATTAGGTGATTTCACAGGGATACATGAAATAACTGTAATTGCAGGTGTTATTGGTATTTTCTGTGGGCTTTCAGCATTTTATAGTGCAGTTGCTCAAATTGTTAATGAAGAATTTGGTAGAAAAGTATTACCTATGTAATTTATGAATACAAAAAGCGAGTAATCAGTGAAAAAACTTGATACTCGCTTTTTTATTAGTTATTTTTGATATCTTTAAATTTGACAATAGGTTGTCTTGCAGCTTTTGCTTCATCAAGTCTACGAACAATCGTATTATGTGGGGCAGTTTTGACAAGTTCAGGAGTTTCAAGCGCTTCTTTCACAATCGTTTTCATGACAGCTATAAATTCATCTAACGTTTCCTTTGATTCCGTTTCAGTAGGTTCAATCATCATGGATTGGCTGAAAATGAGTGGGAAATATATTGTTGGTGCATGAAAACCATAATCTAAGAGTCTTTTAGCAAGATCTAATGTTTTAACTCCTGTTGATTGATCCTTAAGACCGTCAAAGACAAACTCATGAAGACAATGACCATCAATTGGTAGCTCAAATAGATCCTTAAGTGAGTCTTTGACATAATTCGCATTAAGAACAGCCATAGGCCCAATTTGTGATAAATATTCTTTACCAAAGGTCATAATATAAACATAAGCTCTTAAGTAAACAGAAGTATTTCCGTAAAACAAACCTAAAGCTCCAATGGAATCTGATGCTTGATCAAAATAGTATCGTGATCCATCTTTTCTAACCACAGGGTTAGGCAAGAATTCAACAAGTTTTTCACAGACACCAACAGGACCTGAACCAGGACCTCCACCACCATGAGGTGTTGAAAATGTTTTATGAAGATTGATGTGTGTAATGTCAAATCCCATATCACCAGGTTTTGCTTTACCAACAAGTGCATTTAAGTTTGCTCCATCATAGTAGAGAAGGCCTCCTGCTTCATGAACAAGAAAACTTATTTCCTTAATATCTTTTTCAAAGACTCCAGCTGTATTTGGATTGGTTAACATTAATCCAGCTGTTTCATCATTTAATACAGATTTTAAGGCTTCAAGATTAACTGTTCCATCAGGATTTGATTTAATCTCTACAGTTTCAAAACCACAAACAGTTGCAGAAGCTGGATTTGTTCCATGAGCAGAATCTGGAATAATAATTTTATTGCGTTTAAAGTCTTTATTTTTTTCATGATAAGCTTTAATAATCATTAAACCAGCAAGTTCGCCATGTGCTCCTGCAAATGGATTTAATGAATAAGCTTTTAAACCTGAAATATCAGAAAGCATTTCTTGAAGATTGTAATAGATGTTAAGCAATCCTTGAATCGTTTCTTCAGGTTGTAATGGATGAATGTTAGCAAATCCTGAAAGTGTTGCTAATTCATCATTAATTTTTGGGTTGTACTTCATGGTACAAGAACCTAGTGGATAGAAGCCATTTTCTACACCAAAATTCTTTTGACTAACATTGGTATAGTGTCTGACAACATCAAGTTCAGATACTTCGGGTAAATCTGCTTTTTTTGATCTTAATAAATGTTCTGGTAAGGATACTTCAGGTAATGATTTTTCAGTTATGTTATAACCTATACGTCCTTTTTTAGACATTTCAAAAATGAGTTTGTTATAGTATTTCACTTGAAGTTCACCACCAATTCAACAAGTTTATCAATATCTTCAATCGTTCTTTTTTCTGTTACCGCAAATAATACATGATCTAACGGTAACACAAGAGGTCCAAGAATTCCATGATTGATGCAATACTGATCAAAAGCTTTTGTGTCAAACTTAGCTTTTAATACAAATTCTTTTAGGAAAGGTTGATGATACACGATATCAAATTTTTTGGTTTCTAATAACTTATCATAAAGATAATGAGCACCCTTCATAGATTCTTTAGTGACTTTTATTAATCCTTCTTTACCCATAGCTGATAAATAAATAGTCACAGCAAGAGCCATTAATGATTGGTTTGAACAAATATTAGAATTAGCTTTTGCTCTTCTAATATGCTGTTCTCGTGCTTGAAGAGTTAAAACAAATGCTCTTTTTCCGTCAACATCTGTTGTTACACCACAAATACGACCTGGCATTTTACGAACATACTTCATCTTAGTTGCAAGATAACCTAGGTATGCACCTCCAAATGAAAGAGGAAGACCTAATGACTGCAAGTCACCACATGCGATGTCTGCATCATTTTCACCTTGAGTTTTAATTAATGAGAGTGCTTGACCTTCACTATTCAAAATGAATAATGCACCATTATCATGACAAACTTCTGCAAATCCTGTTAAATCTTCAATGATTCCATAATAATTTGGGTTTTGAACAATAAGCCCCATCTTATCATGAATCATATGTTTAACTGATTCTAAATCTGTAACACCATTTTTCATAGGTATGAGCACAACTTCAAGATTTCTATAATGTGCATATGTTTTTATAACTTCAATCGTTCTTGGATTAACCGTTTCTGAAACGAGCACTGAATGTCGATCAGTTTGAGCATGTGCCATGAACATAGCTTCTGCAGTTGCGGTAGATCCATCATACATAGAGGCATTTGATACATCCATTCCTGTTAACTCACACACCAACGTTTGGTATTCAAAAATATATTGAAGTGTTCCTTGTGCAACTTCAGGCTGATAAGGCGTATATGATGTTAAGAACTCTTGTCGACTGATTAACGATTTAACAATAGAAGGTGTGTAATGATCATAAGCACCAGCGCCACGAAAAATGATGAGTTCTTTATTTTGATTTGATAGCTCAACCATATGATTTGTTAATGCGTCGTCAGATAATTGATGTGGGATTTGATAAGGTTTATTTAATCTTAGGTTTTTAGGTATCGAAGAAAAGAGATCATCCAGGGAACTAGCCCCAATGACCTTCAGCATTTCTTCAATATCTTCCTGTGTATGAGGTAGATATTTATGCATAATTATTCCTCACAAAGTGGTGTGTAATCTTTAGCTTTTAATAATTGAGCAAGTTCAGCTTGATTGGTTAATTCTACTTTAACAATCCATGATCCATAAGGGTCATCATTAAGCATTTCTGGTGAGTTTTCAAGATCTTTGTTCACTTCTAAGACTAAACCAGAAACAGGTGTATAAACATCAGATGCTGCTTTAACTGATTCAACAGCGCCTAAAGCATCTCCTTTTTTGAATGTTTGTCCTACTTTTGGAAGTTCGATAAACACGACAGAACCTAATGCATGTTGAGCATGATCAGAAATACCTACCCAAGCGTGATTCCCTTCAACTTTAACCCATTCATGGCTTTCACTGTAAAGCAATCCATCTTTAACAATCATGTGTAAATCCTCCTATTTATTATATTTCTTTGTATAAAATTTTCTGTTTCTAACTTTTGCAGGAACTTTATTATTCCTAATTTGTACATAAAGTTCAGTTCCTATTTCTGAGTATGCGATATCAATTAAAGCACATGCAACAGGTGTTATAACATCAGGAAGAAGATAACCTGTTGTAATTGTTCCAATTTGAATATCATTTTTAAAGACAGGATATCCGTGTCTTGGAATATTTCGTTCAAGAAGTTCAATACCGACAACTTTTCTAAGAGGTGCTTGTTTATAATTTACAAGAGCATCTCTTCCAATAAAGTTTTTTTCAAGTTTGACTGCAAAATTTAAACCGGCTTCAACAGGATTAATTGTTTCACTAATCTCATGGCCATATAAAGGGAGATTGGCCTCAAAGCGAAGTGTATCTCTTGCACCTAATCCGCAAGGAACTACCCCCATTTTAATGGCTTGATCCCATACAGTTTCAATCAATTCAGGGGCTCCATAAACTTCAAATCCATCTTCACCAGTATAACCGGTCCGAGAGAAGATAACATGACCTGAGCCAAACGGAACTACTTTATAAGTCATAAACGATAAATCATTACCTGCAATACCCATGATTTCTTCGATATGTTGTTGAACTAATGGACCTTGAATTGCAACTTGTGCAAAACGATCAGATACATTTCTTGTAGTAACATCAAATGATTTTGCTTGTTTTTCTACCCAAGCATAATCTTTATCAATATTACCTGCATTGACGACAAGAAGAATTTTATTCTCTTTAAGCACATAAACAAGTAAATCATCAACAACAAATCCAGCCTCATCACACATTAATGAGTAAGTCACTTTAGTTGTATCAGATGAGATGTTATTGGTCACAAGATAATTGACAAAGGATAATGCATCTTTGCCCTCAACAATAAATTCACCCATGTGTGAAACATCAAAAATGCCCATGCTAGTACGAACAGCAAGGTGCTCTTCCGTAATACCAGCATAGGACACTGGCATATGAAAACCAGCATACTCAATCATTTTTGCGTTCAACGCTAGGTGTTTGTCATGTAGAACAGTTGTTTTCATTTCGGTCTCCTAAAAGCGTTTTCTATTCTCATTATACACCAATATATGCGTTTTCAATCTTAAATGAACTTGATTTTTAACGGAAGTTACATAGTAAAAACACAAGTGTAAAGTTTCATGTAAAGATTTCATAAAGAGCCTTGATTTTCATGATTGATTTGATATAATATAGACGGTTATCAATATAGATAAGTATCAATATAGGAGTGAGCAGATGAATAAAGAAATGGCAAAGAAATTTAGAGCACTATCCGATGAAAATAGGTTAAAAATTATTGAACTTCTTTTAAAAGGTGAATTATGTGGTTGTATGCTTATTGATAAATTAGAAATATCTCAACCTACATTATCCTATCATTTACGTATTTTGACTGATTCTGGGATTACGCAATCTTTTCGTGATGGTAACATGATCAAGTATACAGTGAATAAAGAAGTTTTGAATGACATAAAGAATTTCATTGATTCCTATAACCGTGTGGAGGCATCATGCATATTATAAAAGATTTTTTCATACTCCTTAATGATATTTTGTTAAAAATGACATGGCTGGATCAGCTTGTTAAATGGTTTTTTGGTGATGTTCTCAACATGAATCAAACATCACTACTCTTTAACAGTGTGACATTTTTTGTTTATGATGTCATTAAAATATTTATTTTACTGGGAACACTCATTTTTATCTCCTCATATATTCAATCCTATTTTTCAGTTGAAAGAACAAGAAGAATCCTTCGCGGCAGAAGCGGTCTTGGTGCAAACACATTAGGTGCATTATTAGGAACAGTAACACCATTTTGTTCGTGTTCATCAATTCCTATTTTTATTGGTTTCACCAAAGCAGGTTTACCAATTGGTGTCACGTTCTCATTTCTTATTTCATCACCTCTTGTCGATTTAGCATCCGTGATAATGCTTGCTGGTATTTTCAATTGGCAAATTGCAATTGCTTATGTTGTTGTTGGTTTAGTAATCGCAATCATCGGTGGGTTACTGATTAGTGTATTTAAAATGGAAGATCAGGTAGCTGACTT
This sequence comes from uncultured Mariniplasma sp., assembly GCA_964368345.1. Classification (GTDB taxonomy): domain Bacteria; phylum Bacillota_I; class Bacilli_A; order Acholeplasmatales; family Acholeplasmataceae; genus Peloplasma. The sequence continues at coordinate 7,084 of CAYJBI010000033.1, forward strand.
TATTAAACAATCAGAAGGCTCTGTTGAAGATTTACCAGAAATGAAGCAAACAAAAAAAGATCGTATGCATTATGCATTTGATCAAGTCAAAGAAATTATTAAAAAAGTATGGATTTATATACTCATAGGTGTTGGAATAGGTGCCATTATTCATGGTTTTATTCCAGAAAAATGGATTTTATCAGTGCTTGGTGATAATAACCCATTTTCTGTGATAATTGCAACAGTCATTGGCATTCCAATGTATGCAGATATTTTTGGAACACTTCCTATTGCTGAAGCACTTGTTTTAAAGGGTGTTGGAATTGGAACAGTTTTATCTTTTATGATGGCAGTTACTGCTTTATCACTACCATCAATGATAATGATCAAGAAGGTTGTTAAGAAAAAATTGTTTTTAACATTCATATCAATTGTTATTGTTGGAATTATTATTGTAGGTTACACGTTTAATGCATTAAGTTATTTATTTATCTAGGAAGGAGGATAAATCTATGGAAATCAAAGTTTTAGGCTCTGGGTGTTCAAATTGTAAACGTCTATTCGAAAATGTTAAACAAGCAGTTGATGAACTTCAGGTTGTTGCTAATGTCTTGTATGTTACAGATATGATGAAAATTGCTGAAGCAAATTTACTCCGTACACCTGGTTTAATGTTCGATGGTAAAGTTGTTTCTTATGGGCGAGTTCCAAGTGTTGATGAGATTAAAGAAATGATCCAAAAAGTTTAAGGAGATAAAGCATATGAAGAAAATTAGAGTTGCTTATGTATGCGTGCATAATAGTTGTCGTAGCCAAATGGCAGAAGCAATCACTAAAATAATAGAACCTTATTTTTTTGAAGCATATAGTGGAGGAACAGAAACAAAACCACAAATTAATCAAGACGCTGTTAGACTCATTAAAACACTTTATAACGTTGATATGAATCTCACACAAAAATCTAAACTTATTGATGAATTACCTAGTGATATCGATGTTTTGATCACGATGGGATGTCACGTAGAGTGTCCCTATATACCATGTCAATATCGTGAAGACTGGGGTTTAGACGATCCAACAGGTTTAAGTGATGAAGTTTTTATTAATACTGCTAAAATCATTAAAGAAAAAATAATTTCTTTGAAATCACGAATAGAATCTAAAGAAATTATCATAAAATAAGCATAAAAAAAGACCAAGAGGTCTTTACATATTCATCAATAATATGATCACTGAGAAGCTAGCAAGAAGTGTGATTGTATTTGCAACAAGAGCATAAACCATGGCTCTTGTTTTTGTTTTTTCAGTTAGATATCGTCTATAAATAAGAGTTTCTATTAAAAAAATAAGTGCTTCTCCTAAAAATAGAACATAGAATTCACCAAATGTAGGATAGATAAAATATTTGAATAAAAACAAGAAGGCGGTTATCGTCACTTGTGTTCCAAGGTTAACGAAGGCAATTAATTTATAACTTCTTTTTAAAACATACCCAAACAGGAATAAAACTAAAATTTCAATAAAAATAGTTCCAATAATTCGTAGAATTAATTCCAAAGTCATTGTTTGAGTTGGGAATATTTCTGTAATTTTGCCCACATGTGTTTGATTTTCTGCAAGAGTTACACCTGTTAAATCAAATATAACCTTACTGTTAAAAAGTTTTGTTTCCATACGTCTTGATATGACATAATTTCCATCTTCAAATAGAAGCATGATTTTAAACTCTTGGGGAGGATTATAGGAATAAACGTAGTAATTCTCTTTTGTGTTTTGATGCCATGCACCCCAAGGAAGAATAAGATTGGATGAAACATATCCTTCAAAACTAAAATGATAAAACATTTCAGGATAACTTTCATCAATATAAGTTCTCAATTCATCAAGTTCACTTTCATTTGGAAGTTCTGCCTGCATTAAGAGTTCTATATAATAAGGTTTATCAACACCGATGACTTCAACATCAAGCGTACGCTTAGGACCGATATCCGCAGAAACATTGAAGAACGGCACCGTCAAAAGAAGTGTTACTATAAGGGTAAAAATTATACTTTTTTTCATAAAAAACCTCGAATTTAAATGACTACATATATCATAACACAAAAAAGAGCGTTTATGAAAGGATTTTCGATGTATAATAAAAACAAAGGGGTGGTTATAATGCTAATCAATAATGTTTTAATTCATGTGAAGAAAAATGAGGTTGAATCACCAAAAGCAAGCGTGATTATCACTCATGGGATTGCAGAACATTCAGGAAGATATGATGAAATTACTAAGAATTTGAATGCTGCAGGTTATTCAGTAACTCGTTACGATATTAGAGGCCATGGAATGAGTCAAGGAAAACGTGGAGCTTTAAAAAGCTTTCACCAAACGATTGACGATTTACATGAACTTGTTTTAGATGAACTAAAGACACATCCCAAAAAGGTATTTTTAATAGGGCACAGCATGGGTGGATTAATTGTTAATCTCTATGGTGTAAAATACCATGATGTTGATGGAATTATTTCATCTGCAGCACCTTCATATTTTATTAAAGATGTACTTCCTTTACGTATAATTGGTTATCGCTATTTAGGTTTTCTATCTAAGAAAACGAATTTTGCTGATGACCAATTATCACGAATCAAATCCGTTGAAGAAGCATATGTTAAAGATCCACTCAATTTGAAAAAGTTTTATTTTTCATTAGTAGGGAATATGTTTGTAAGCGGAGTAAGATACTTAAACAAATTTATTAAATCGTATCAAACGCCTGTACTTATTTTACACGGTGAAGCAGATAAGATTGTTCCAGTAGAATTTTCAACAAGATTATATAATTTAATACCTATTGAAGACAAAAAAATCATTACTTATCCTGATGCATATCATGAAATCTTTAATGATATTGATCGTGAAACAACATTTTTAGATGTAATCAATTGGTTAGATGAACATTTAAAGTGAGGCCAACTATGAAGATTGCGTGGATTGGAACTGGTGTCATGGGGAAACCTATGGCGCTTCATCTTGCAAGAGCAGGATATGAAGTTAAAACATTTAATCGTACATATGAAAAAGCTAAAGCACTTGAACCCGAAATAGAAGCATGTAAAGATTTAAAAACATGTTGTTTTGATGCGGACATTGTTTTTTCCATTGTAGGTTATCCCATCGATGTGAAGGAAACCTATTTAGAGGTTATGAAAATAGTAAAACCCAACACAATTCTTGTCGATATGACAACATCATCTCCTAGACTCGCAGTAAAACTTGCAAAAGAAGCGAAAGAAAAAGGTTTATATATGCTTGATGCACCAGTTACTGGTGGTGATTTAGGAGCTAAAAATGGAACATTATCAATTATGGTTGGTGGTGAAGAAGAAGTATTTAATCAGGTTTTACCGATTTTTAAACATTTGGGTAAAACAATCACATATATGGGAAAATCCGGAAATGGTCAACATGCTAAACTAGCTAATCAAACAGCGATTGCAGGAGCTATAGCAGGAACAGCTGAAGCTTTAATTTACGCTAAAGAAAAAGGACTTAATCAAGAAAAAATGCTACAAGTGATTACCGGAGGTTCTGCAAGTTCATGGCAAGCTCAAAACAATGGCCCAAAAATGATTTCATCTGATTATGCCCCAGGGTTTTTCATTAAACATTTTTTAAAAGATTTGAAACTTGTTTTAGAGGAGAAAGAGAATCTTCCTCTAGAAGTTGTTGAAAAAGTAACAAATATATACCAAGTTCTATCTGATCAAAAGATGCAAGATAAAGGTACACAAGCTATTATTGAATATTACATCAATAAGCTCAAATAAAGGAGGTATGCCATGCCAGTCATGTATGTTAGTCTTAAAGGACTCATGCATTGTACCAGCTGTATGACAACCATAGAAAATGCACTTTATTCAGCAGGTGCAACGCACTTTGATTATGATCTTTCAACCAAGGTTGGAAAGATTGTCTATGAGGATCAAGATGCTAATGAAATTAAACTTGTTGATGCGATCAAGCGTGTAGGTTATGATGTTGATGTATTAGAAATGAATGAAGAAAATTAAAAAAAGACAGTTTCCATATCAAATTGTGGAAACTGTCTTTTTGGTTTTATTTGTTAATAACTAAACTCTTACCTGTCATTTCTTTAGGTTGCTTAACACCTAACAAATCAAGCATGGTTGGTGCAACATCACACAAAGCACCTGTATTTACTGATATATCCTTTTTAGTAATCACTACTGGAACTAAGTTGGTTGTATGTGCTGTATGAGGTTGACCGGATTCATCTCTCATCTTTTCCGCATTACCGTGGTCAGCTAGAACAATAGCGACACCACCGATAGAAAGAATAGCTTCAACAACATCTTTTGTACATTGATCAACTGTTTCAACAGCAATTGTGGTTGCTTCAATAGAACCAGTATGACCTACCATATCAGGATTAGCAAAGTTTAAGACCATGGTATCAAATGCACCGCTCTTAATCGCTTCACATGCTTTATCTCTTACTTCAAAAGCACTCATTTCAGGTTTTAAATCATAGGTGGGTACTTTTGGTGATTCAACTAAGATACGTGTACTACCCATCAATTCTTTATCAGATCCACCATCAAAGAAGAAGGTGACATGTGCATATTTTTCTGTTTCAGCAATACGAAGCTGTTTTAATCCTGCATTTGCAATAACTTCACCATAAAGATTATTCAATGTTTGAAGTTCATAAGCAAGTGGTCCTTTAACAGATTCGTTATAGTGCATCATTGAAACAAAGAAAATATTATTTAATGTATGCTCTAAACTAAATGATGCCTTACCTGGTGTTTGATATAATGATGTTTTTTCTGGATTAGAAAATGCTGTTGCAATTCTAATTGCACGATCTGGTCTGAAGTTTGCAAAAATAATCGCATCATCATCTTGAATTAAACCTGCTTTATCAGCAACAAATGGGATGATAAATTCATCAGTAACACCCATATCATAAGATTTTTTAATTCCAAGAAGTGCATCTTGTAAAGCACCAGTTCCTAAAGTCATATTATTATATGCTTTTTGAATACGGTCCCAGTTGTTATCGCGATCCATCGCATAATATCTACCAGAAACAGTGGCTACTTTCATGCCATAATCAACTAATCCTTTAAGATAATCATATCCTGATGTTTGAGGTGTATCTCTACCATCCATAAATGCATGAAGGTAAGGTGTGACTTCATTTTTAATCGCTAGATCATGTAGTGCTTTAATATGCGTTGTGTATGAATGAACACCGCCATCAGAAACTAATCCAAAGATATGCAATTTTGAATGATTCTTTTTAACGTGTTTAATGGCATCTAAGAAAGCTTGGTTTTTATAAAATGAGCCATCTTTAATCGCTACATTAATACGAGTAAGTGATTGATAAACAACTCTACCAGCACCCAAGTTTAAATGCCCAACTTCACTATTACCCATTTGACCTTCAGGTAAACCAACTGCTTCTTCAGAAGCTTGCGAAGTTGAGTTTGGGTATTCATTTAAAATACGGTCTAAATTTGGTTTATGTGC
>CAYJBI010000034.1:0-12328 GCA_964368345.1 uncultured Mariniplasma sp.
AAGAAGGTACAAAGTTCTCAATTCGTGAAGGTGGACGTACCGTTGGTGCAGGTTCCGTAGTTAAAATTATTGAATAGTAACTAAAGAGGCTTCGGCCTCTTTTTTTTCTACTAAAAATGGTAGATTTTGTGAATAGGGTCAAATCACCCTTTTTTTGTTTCATTATGATAAAATATAAGTACGAAAGAGGGATGATTATGATCATAGATACACATGCACATTTAAATATGGAAGACTTTGATCACGATCTTGATCATGTGCTTCACAGGGCTTTAAAAAACGATGTCACAAAAGTTCTAGTGATAGGTATGGAAGATGTATCAAATAGACGTGCAATAGAACTTGCAGAAAAGGAAGATATGTTATATGCAACCGTGGGTATTCATCCAGGATATGTTGATGATGATAAGGATACTGAGAGGTTAAGATCATATATCAGTCATCCTAAAGTGGTAGCCATCGGAGAATGTGGTCTGGACTTTTATTGGAGAGAAGATAATAAAGAACTTCAAAAAAAGATTTTTTTAGAACAAATTAAACTATCAATAGAATACCAAAAGCCATTAGTTATTCATACAAGAAACTCATTTCAAGAAGCTTATGAAATGCTATTACCTTTTAAAGGACAAGTTAAAGGAGTCTTTCATTGTTTCTCATCAGATGTTTTGGATGCAAAAAAAGCTGTTGAGTTAGGTTTTATGATTGGTATTGATGGTCCTATTACATTTAAGAAAAATGATTGTCTAAAGTCAATTGTTGAAAAGATAGATTTAAAACATATTTTAGTTGAAACTGATAGTCCATATATGACACCTATTCCTTATCGAGGTATGCGTAATGAACCAGGTAATACAAAATATGTCGTGATGAAGATTGCTGAAATAAAGAAAATGGAGATTCATGATGTGATGACAATCACATCTGATAATGCACGAAAACTTTTTAATATCAAGGAGGATTTGAAATGAAGAAAAAATTATTACTCACATTCATGATTTTATTGACAGGACTCATTCTTACTGGATGCACACTCTCTCTTAGAGCTGAGGTTCCTTATGTATCCGAGTCTCCTATAGAACAATTAAGAATGGATATGATTGCACGAGTTGAATCCTCAGTCATTGTTGTTAAAACTGATACAGGACATGGCTCAGGAATCATTTATAAATCTGAGGCAATTGCTGATAGCGAAGAAATACTTTACTATGCACTTACCAATCATCATGTTGTTGAAGATGGTGGTGAAATGAGAATTCATTTTGGTGATGATGCGTATGATTTACCAGTTGTTGATTATCAATCGTATGCTCTTTATGATATTGCAGTTGTTAGGTTTAAAGCTAATCCAATAAATGATCGCCCTCAAATTCGAGTACATCCGATTGCTCCAATTGAAGAAGATGTAATCACTCAAATCATCAAAGGTCAAGATGTTATTGCGATTGGTACACCTGAAGATATTACACGGTTTAATTATGTGACTGAAGGTGTTGTTTCTCTAGCATCATATCCATATAATGGAATTAACGGTTTAGGAATTATGCATGATGCAGAATTGAATCCTGGAAATAGCGGAGGTCCTTTATTTAATCTAAAAGGAGACGTTATTGGAATCAATGTTGCTAAGATTCCAACGATCACAACAGAAGATGGGGTGATTGCTGCTGAAGGGTTAAATTATACATTATCAATTAATAAGCTTGCACCCATCATTAAGAGTTTTAAAAATGAAGATTATGTTCCGGTTGTAAGAAGTCCTAAACTGGGTGTTACTGTCATGAATATTTCAGATTTTATTCAAAAATTTAATCCAAGTTTAATTCCATCAAATACACCTGGTGTGGTTGTTGTTGCATTAGATTCTACAAGACTTGCTAAAAACTATATTGAAGTTTATGATTTAATTATCAAAATAGATGGTATCAATGTTACCTCAAGAGACGATATTGCAGCACAACTTGTTGGAGCTAATTTTGGAGATGAACACTCATTAACTGTTCTTCGTAAAGAAGGAACAGAGTTTGTTGAATATACATTTACATTTAACCTATCATGATATCCAAAAACATTTTGACTAAGATGATAGAAAAAGGCTTAACTATCGCATTTGCTGAAAGTATGACTGGTGGAAAGGCTTGCTATGAAATGATTCAACATCCTAACGCTTCCAAAGCTGTTATGGGTGGGATGATTGTTTATCAAAACACGCTTAAAACAAACTGGTTAGATGTCAGTCAAGAAGAAATTAATACATATGGTGTTGTTAGCCTTGAGGTTGCAAAACAAATGGCTAAATCAATTTCAATAAAAGCGAACGCTACTATTGGTGTCGGAATTACAGGAAATGCAGGTCCATCATTTCAAGATGAATCGTGTGGTTTAGTGTGTTATCAAAGTATTATTTACAAAAATGAATTTTACGATATGGAACTAGTTTTTGAAGATTTAACAAGAGAAGAAGCAATCGATTTAACCATAGAGGCACTCTATCAAAAATTAGATGAAATTCTTTCTTAGAATTAGTTTTAAAAACGATTGTCAAATGATTACCATTATGATATAATGATACGGCATAAGATATTCCTTGTCTTATATAGACCATAGACCAAAAGGAGGTGGAACAGATGAAAAAGTACGAAGTTATGTATATCATCCGTCCAACTGTAGAAAGCGAGAACATTAAGCAAATTGTAAATAGTTTTAACGATATATTCGTTAATTACAACAGCCAAGTTCTAGAGCTCAAAGAGTTGGGGCTAAAAGATTTAGCGTACGAGATTGAGCATCATAAAAAAGGCTATTACGTTTGGTTGTTAGTTCAAGCAACTCCCGAAGCGATTGCTGAATTCAACCGCGTTGTACGAATTACTGAAGAAGTTATTCGCTACATCGTTGTAAAGGAAGGCGAGTAGTATGATTAACAAAGTGATTCTGGTCGGACGTATTACAAAAGATCCAGAAGTCAAAATGACACAATCAAATATTGCTGTCGTGTCCTTTACGCTTGCAGTAAACCGTCAATTTTCGGATCAATCCGGAGAAAAACAAGCAGATTTTATTCAATGCGTTGTTTGGCGTAAGCAAGCTGAAAATTTAGCACGTTTCGTAAAGAAAGGTGCATTGCTCGGTGTCGAAGGACGTATTCAAACTAGACAGTATGAAGCGGAAAACGGCATGCGTTATGTCACAGAAGTTGTCTGTGATTCAGTTCAATTCCTAGAGTCTAGGTCAGAACAATCAGAACAACCTTCTCGTGAAGAACCAGAAGCTGCAGATAACGATGAGTTCTACGAAACAAGTAAACAACTCGCTGCAGAAGAAGATTTACCATTCTAAGGAGGAAACATCATGCAACAGAATTATAAACGTGGTGGCGGATTCAAGAAACGTCGGAAAGTTTGCTACTTTACACAAAATAAAGTTGAAAACATTGATTTTAAAGATGTCGAACTATTAAAGCGTTTTATCACGGATCGCGGTAAGATTTTACCAAGACGCGTCACCGGTACTTCTGCAAAATGGCAACGTCCACTCGCAATTGCGATTAAGCGTGCTCGCCATATGGCATTACTACCATTCGTTAAAGACTAACTTTAAAGCCCATATCGCTGATATGGGTTTTTTGTATTTTTTTTGGTATATTAAAGATAAAATCTTTATCAAGATGACTTCTACATGATATAATATCTTTAAAGTGGGTGAACCTATGAAACGATGGCTATTCTTTAGTATTGCACTGATTTTACTTGCCATCAGTGTCTATCTTTATATTCCATATCTTGGTGTTCAAAGTGGGGAAGAGTTTTTCCGTCTTTTATTCTTGATGGGAAGCACTGTTTTTGTCTTCGCTATGCTCTACATGATGTTTAGTATTCAAAATAGACAGAAAGTTAAAACCCTTCAAAATCGATTATCCATGTGGACAAAATTGTCTTATCATGTCAATCAGGTGGGCGATGAAGTTTTCAATGAACTTCCAATTGGTATCATTGCACTTGATGACGAGTTCGAAATCAAATGGGCTAATCCACATGCGAAAACAATATTTGATGCAAAGATTACTGGGAAATCTTTAAAAGATGTACATCCACAACTTCATATGCTTGCGATGAATAATAAAGTTAATTTTATGGTTCAAGTAAAAAATGAGACGTATGATGTTATTTATCGTTCAGAGTTTAAGTTTTTCTATTTATTTAATGCTACTGAACGTGAATCTGTCAAACAACGTTATCAAGATCATTTACCTGCCTTAGGAATCATCTATTTAGATAATTTGGATGAAGCATTAGCATCTTTGGATGTACTTGAACAATCATCGTTAAAAGGTGAATACTTAGCAGCAATCGCGGATTGGGCAAATAAATACGATGGTTTCCTAAAACCATATGATGATGAAAGACTGATTGTAATTCTATATCGTAAACAGTTGAATCTTATGATTCAAGATAAGTTTGATATTCTAGATAAAGTGCGTCAGATTTCAACTCAAAATCAAGCAAGAATCTCTATTTCTATGGGTGTTGCTTCATGGGATCTTGATTACGAAGAATTAGGGATATACGCACAAAATGCGGTTGAACTCGCTGAAAAACGTGGTGGTGACCAAGCCGTTATCAACATTCAAGATCAAAAGATTCAATACTTTGGTGCTAAAAATAATGCATCTGCGAAAAGTTCACGGGTTAGTGTTAGAATCAACGCTCAAACTATTCGTGATTTTATCGAAAAATCATCAAATGTTTTTGTGATGGGACATACACAATCCGATTTAGATGCGTTTGGATCAATGATAGCCGTTCATCACATGGCAAAAGCAAGTAAGAAACAAGCATTAATGATTGTTGAAGAACCTAAATTAGATTTAACAACACAGAAAATACTAAGTATTCTCAAAGAACAAATTCCACATTTTTATGATAGTTGTGTACTTCCTGAAGAAGCAATTCGGCAAATGAATGAAAATAGCTTAATCATCATCGTTGATTCACAATCACCAAAGATTGTTATGTCACCTGAAGTCTTATCAAAAGCTCAAAAAACAATTATCATAGACCATCACCGTGTTGGTGAAGATACATTTGATGCAGATTTTTCATTTATAGAACCCTATGCATCATCAACAATTGAACTTGTGATGGAATTACTTAATTTCTATAACTTAGAAGAAGAAATCAGCATTTCATCGCTTGAAGCAACTGTCATGTATGGTGGGTTAATCGTTGATACGAATAATTTTTCATATCGGACAAGTTCAAGAACGTTTGAAGTTGCTTCAAAATTAAAAGAACTTGGTGCAGATATTACAGAAGCAAAACTATGGTTAAGAAATGATTTAATCCGAACACTTGAGATTAATCGTTTATTAAATAAGGTTGAAATATTTCTTGATCGTTTCGCATTTGTTGTGACATCAGAGGTATATGATGATCGTATTTTACTCGCACAAGTCGCGGAAGCACTACTTTCAATAAACGGTATGGATGCAGCCTTTATGATTTGTCGTTTGGGCGGAGATACTGTTGGCGTATCTGCAAGATCATATCAACAAGTTAACGTACAGATTTTAATGGAAGCACTCGGAGGAGGCGGCCATTTAAATAGTGCAGCAGCACAAATTAAAAATCAGTCTGTTCAAGAAGTATATGAACAGTTAAAAACATATCTCGAACTCGAGTATGGTGGAGGAGGAGAACTCGTGAAAGTTATATTATTAGAAGATGTTAAAGGAAAAGGTAAAAAAGATGATGTGATTGAGGTTGCATCAGGATATGGTCAATTCCTTGTTACACAAAAGAAAGCATTACTTGCAAATGAAGAAAACATTCAAGCTCTGAATAAGGCAAAAGAAGAAGCTTTTGAAGCACAACAACGCCATATTGAATTAATGAAAAAATTAAAATCAGAAATTGAAGGTAAAAAAGTTACTTTAGGTATTCAAATAGGACAAGATGGAAAACTCTTCGGGGCTGTTACAACTAAACAAATTGTTGAAGCATTCGAACAAGCACATCACATCATGATTGATAAGAAAAAAGTTGAACTTTCATCAGATATCAATTCAGTGGGTATTTATACAGCAACTGTTCAGTTGCACAAGGATATTAAAGCATTATTCGAAGTACATATTATTGAAAAGTAGGTTTTAGCAATGGCCAAAAGTTTACCGCACCATCAAGAGGCGGAAATGAATGTTTTAGGAACTATCTTCTTAGATCCTAAAGAAATTCTTTCTGTGATTGACCAATTAAATATTGAAGATTTCTTTGATCAAGGTCATCAGATGATTTTTCAAGCAATGAAGGAACTCCATAGTGATCAAATGAAAATCGACTACTCATCGGTTGCGGCGAAGCTTGAATCACTGCAGCAACTTGCTAAAGTAGGTGGCATTAAGTATTTGATGCAACTTTCAGAATTTGTACCTTCCACTAGACACTTAGAAACATATATTGACTTAGTTAAAGATAGTTCTTTAAAAAGAGAAACGATAGGTCTTGCTTCTGAAATCCTAGAAAAAGGATATCAAGGAGAGATGGATGCTGCTGACTATGTGACTTATGCAGAAGAGTCTATTTTTGCACTTGCTCAAAAAAGAAAAACGACAGCATTTACTGAACTTTCTGAGGTTATTAGAGAAGTCAAATAAAAAACTGAATTAAACCGTGATAAAAAAGGTGGTATTACAGGTCTTCGAACTGGCTTTTCAAACTTAGATAATCTAACATCTGGATTACAGCCCGAAGAACTTATTATCTTAGCTGCTAGACCTTCAATGGGTAAATCAGCATATGCCATGAATTTAGCTTTAAACATTGCTAAACGTAACAAAGATGGACAGGCAGGAGTTGCTATTTTCTCTTTAGAAATGAGTAATGAACAATTAGCAGCACGTATGTTATCTGCAGAATCAAATATTGAAAACAATAAAATTAAGACAGGCCATTTAACAAGTCGTGAGTGGCAGTTCCTTGAAGGTGGTATGCAATCACTTGCGAAATTAAAAGTAATGTTTGATGATTCAGCATCAGTATCTGTTGCAGATATTCGTGCAAAATGTCGTAAAATTTCTCAAGAAGGAAGACTTGATTTTGTTGTTATTGACTACTTACAGTTAATTAAAGGCGATGATCGCTCAGGAAATCGTCAAGAAGAAGTAGCTAAGATTTCTAGATCTCTAAAACAAATGGCAAGAGAACTTAAGATTCCTATTCTTGCTCTTTCTCAGTTGTCACGTGAAGTAGAAAAGAGAGAAGATAAAAGACCATTACTTGCCGATCTTCGTGAATCAGGATCCATTGAACAAGATGCTGATATCGTGATGTTCTTATATCGTGAAGATTATTACGAAAGAAAACAAGAGAATAAAACTGGAGAAGTTGAACTTTCTATTGCTAAAAACCGTCAAGGTATGGCAGGTGTCGTTCTTAAATATCGATTTGATACTGAATTCTCTCGTTTTACTGCACAAGCAGATCGTGAAGAAGAAGCTTTTAAAGATTAATCAATTTAAATACCTAAAAAAAAGAGCAATCAGCTCTTTTTTGTTATATTGAATTAAGTAAATCAAGATTAAGTTCGAATAAGATTGATTTCTCCTGATGATAAACACATATCTTGATGTGGTGTTTTAACCCTTATGTTTCCGTCTTTCGTTATATCTTTACAAATACCTTCATAAGAAATACCATCGTAGACAAATGTTATTCGTTTTCCTAAAATAGACGAATATTTTTTGTAATAGGATAAGTATTCATCGATAGAAATCTGAAAATGAGTAAGATCATATAAAAATACATCTCTAATTTCATTCATCATAGATTCTATTGGAACCTGTATTTTTATTTCTTCCCATACAGAAGTTATTTGATAGTCATTTGACTTGATAGAATCTATGACACCAAGATTGATGCCAAATCCTACAACAATAGCAAGTATCTTTCCATCAACGATGATACTTTCAGTTAAAATACCACCAAGTTTTTTTTCATTAACCATTAAATCATTTGGCCATTTTATGGTCAGGTTTTTAATCATATTTGATAAAACTTTGTGAGCACTAATGGATGCAATCAAAGGAATTTTAGTACAAAACAAAGGATCATTAAACCTTTTAATCAAGATGGAAAATAAAGCAGAAGAATGATTATCAAACCATAAGTTGCCAAGTCTACCTCGACCTGCTGTTTGATGATTCGTTGAAACAATTTGAAAGTCTTGATAATGTTCATACATCTTTTTAAGATAAGTATTAGTGGAATCAATCGATTCAAAATGAATAATCTTTTTCATATTAAACAAAGAACATTAATAATAAACCGGCAGCAATTGCGCTTCCAATAACCCCTGCAACATTAGGACCCATTGCATGCATTAAAAGGAAATTTGTAGGATCTTCTTTTTGACCTTCCAAATGAACAACACGTGCTGCCATTGGAACTGCACTAACACCAGCAGCACCAATCATTGGATTAACCTTGCCTTTTGTGAGTTTACACATCAGTTTTCCTCCGAGAACACCAGATGCTGTTGCAAGACTAAAAGCTGCAAGACCTAAAAAGAGAATATAAAGAGTTTCTAATGTAATAAACGATTCACCCATAGCAGTTGCACCAATAGATAGACCAAGTAAAATCGTAATGATATAAAGTAAAGCATGACCTGCTGTTGTTACTAAATTGGGGACAACACCTGATTCTTTTAATAAGTTACCAAGCATAAGCATTCCGATTAAAGGTGCTGATGAGGGAATGAGAAGAATACAAACAAGACTAACAATAATCGGGAAAATGATTTTCTCAATTTTTTTGACTTCTCTAAGTTGTTCCATTTTGATTGAACGTTCTTTTTTAGTTGTCAATAGTTTAATAATAGGGGGTTGTATAACTGGAACAAGTGCCATATATGAATATGCAGCTACAGAAATAGCACCAATCAAATGAGGAGCAAGTTTACTAGTGAGTAAAATAGATGTAGGGCCATCTGCGCCACCGATGATACCTATTGAAGCAGCTTCTGGACCACTGAATCCAAGGATGAGAGCACCTAAGAATGTTATAAATATACCAACTTGAGCGGCTCCTCCAAGGAGCATACTCTTAGGGTTTGCGATGAGTGGACCAAAATCAGTTGTAGCACCAATACCTAAAAAGATTAAAGAAGGATAAATGCCCCATTTGACTCCATAATATAAATAACCAAATAAGCCACTATATGAAGTCACTTCTTGACCATCAACCATTTTTGTCGTTTGAACAAACATCATAGAACCAGGAAGATTAACAAGAAGCATCGCAAATCCAATAGGAATCAATAGGTAGGGTTCAAACTTCTTAAAAATGGCAAGATAGAGTAATAGAAGTGAAACGATAATCATTACAGCATTTTTCCAACCATCTGCAGTAAAAAGTTCAAATAAACCTGTACTTCTAAAAAAGTCAACGATGAGTTCCCACATGAAAATCACCCAATAATCAGCATGAGCTGATTGAGTTCAACCTTTTGACCAACATTAACAAAAACTTGACTGACATATCCAGTTACAGGAGCTAAAATATCATTTTCAAGTTTCATAGATTCTAAAACAAGTAAAACAGATCCCTTTTGAACTTCAGTGCCTACTTTGACATTTGATTTTAATATAGTTCCTTGAATAGGTGCAAGCACCTTAACTTTATCGTCAAGTATCAGAGTTTCTTTTTTAGTTTCATGTAGTGTTGTAACCTCGGTTACACTTTCTACTTCGACTTCATATGTTTTTCCATTCACTTTAACCTTATATAGTTTCATTATTATATTCTCCCTTGATTAAATTTCTTTGATAGAAACAACTTTGCAATCGCCTTTAACGATTTGTTGATAGTCAATTGAAGCGATGAGGGCTGCCACCATCATGTCTTCATCTTTAATATCCTCGATACTTAATTTCTTTTGAATCTCTTCTATAACTGGTTTCTTTTCTTTGATTTGAATATGTTTTAATGATTGAATAACGTATGAAATAAAAACTAAGATAAGAAATACAACCAAAATGCTGAATACGGAAATAGAAATACCTTCAATCAATGTTATAAGTATTTTCATCATGTTTTCATCTCCCCAATATGCATATTGAATTCATAAACTTCAATCTTTTTTTCTGGATTATATTTTTTTTCTAAGAATTGGATAGCAACCTTTTCAAATAAAGCAATTGATAGAATGTCTTCATCAGATTTTGCTAAATCTTTATATTTAAGTTTTAAAGATTCAAACTCAGGTTGAATGTCATCTGCAGGACGGTGTGAAATGACTCTTTCATGTCCAATAATCTTGGCTAAAACAAGTTCATTAACAGAGGCAGGAGCTTTTCCATAAAGTCCCTTTAAATACTCTTTGATTTCTTTTGGAACAAGCTTATAACGTTCACCAGTCATGACATTCATAACCGCTTGAGTTCCGACCATTTGAGATAATGGAGTTACAAGAGGTGGGTATCCCATATCTTTTCTAACTATAGGAATTTCTTTTAAGACTTCTTCATATTCACCCATAGCATTTTGTTCTTTAAGTTGACTCATTAAATTAGAAAGCATACCACCTGGAACTTGATATTTTAAGATGGAAGGGTTTGTTGTCAAAGCTTTTGGGTTTAAACCACCAGAAGCAAGATAACGATCTTTAATTTTCGTTAGTTTAACAGCCGCTTGATCTAAATAAGAGATATTAAGTTTAGGATCATATGTCGTATTTGTTAAAATATACTGGAATGCTTCAGTTGAAGGTTGAGATGTACCACCAGATAAAGGAGATAATGCAGTATCGATAATATCAACACCAGCTTCAATCGCACGCATATAGGTTGCTTCCATAATGCCTGCTGTTGCATGTGAATGAAGATTGATTGGTAATTTTGTATCCTTTTTTAATCGAGTAATTAATTCATAAGCATCTTCAGGAAGAAGAATTCCCGCCATATCTTTGATACACAACGAATCAGCACCCATATGTTCAATCTCTTTAGCAAGATTGACATAATAATCCACTGTATGTACAGGACTTGTTGTATAACATAATGCAATTTGACAATGTCCACCATATTTTTTGGTAGCCAGAACAGCAGATTTCAAATTTCTTATGTCATTTAATGCATCAAAAACTCTGATAATATCAATACCGTTTTCAATTGATTTTTGAACAAATTTATCAACGATATCATCAGCATAATGTCGATAACCCAAAATATTTTGTCCTCTAAAAAGCATTTGTAGTTTCGTATTTGGAGCTAGAGCTTTAATTAAGCGAAGCCGTTCCCATGGATCTTCATTTAAAAAACGAAGACATGCATCAAATGTCGCGCCACCCCAAACCTCTAAAGCATGAAAACCAGCTTTATCGAGTTCAGGAACGATACTCAATATTTCTTCGGTGGTCATGCGTGTTGCGAGTAAAGATTGGTGTCCATCACGCAGTGATGTTTCCACAATTTTCAGTTGCATAGTATTTCCTCCAGATGTTTGTTAGTCATATAGAATTGAATCGAAATTATATCGTACATGTTCATTATACAACATTGTTTTCTTATAAGAAACACTTAATGATAGCTCGAGATAAAATATGGGTTGAAAGATTTTAATTAATCGTTAATAAATAAAAAAACACAAGCGAACGTGTGTTTTATGTATTAAACTCAGAAATGTTTTAATAAAATGAAATTTTTGCATGAAAAAAGGTAGTTTGAACTACCTTTTTTAAAATGATTATTTAAGTGTAAAGCTTAACATCCAAATATGCTTTTCAAGACTTGAGAGTGCACCAATAATTAAATCTGCAGTGACTTCATCTTCAACATCTTGTGCAAGTTTTAAGACTTCTTTAAATTCTACAACTAATAATTTAAAATCATCTAAGATGTGTTTAACCATTTCTTCTGGTTTTTCAGTTCCACTAGCTTCCTTAAGAGAAGTAATTGCTAAATAACCCTTTAAGTTGGATACTGGGTATCCACCAATCATTAATAATCTTTCTGCAAATGCATCATAAAGCTCGTTAACTTCATCATAAAAAGCTTCAAATTTTTCATGTAGTTGATAGAACTGTGGACCCGTGACGTACCAGTGGAAGTGGTGCAATTTTGTGAATAATACACTGAGGTTTGCGACCTGTTTGTTTAAACCATTATACAATTTTTCCATGTGTTTCACTCCTTTTCTTTATTTCAATTCTATTTTAACACAAATCATTCTTTTTTTCATGTGATAGGCTCAAGATTGAAATTTAACGGAGTAAATCAGATAATTTAATAGATTATTTGACTGTTTTATGGTAATATATTTTATCGGGTGATAAT
>CAYJBI010000035.1:0-12272 GCA_964368345.1 uncultured Mariniplasma sp.
AAAAAACGTGAAAAAAAAAAAGCAATCAAAACTAAAACAACAAAGCTAAAATAGTTTGTTGCGACAAAACCAAAAATAAGAAATAAAATTAACGGTAAAAAAAATGGTATGATCATTTTAAAAAAAGGCATGTTGTTACTCTTATTTATCTTATCAATATATAAAGTAACAAAAACACTTCCTGTTATAGCAATCCCTAGATAGAGTATGCTAATTAAACCTGCACTTAAATACATACGATTGATGATAAAATAATTTACTCCGAAAGATGGATCAAACGTAAGATAAACAATGAGTAATACTACCAATGTAACAAATAAGCTATGAATCACATCATATCCTGTATTTTTCATAAGAAAGTCTCCTCATAATCAGTCTTCTTAACTATTAATTCTATTATACATAAAAAAAGAAAAAGGCGAAAATCGCCTTTATAGTTCTTTAACATCATGAACATCAATTTCAGTTGGAGTTGCACGTCCAAATAAATCAAGATCAACAGAAAGTTTTTCCTGATCATCATCGACGTAAGTAACTTCACCCTTCATACCTAACCATGTACCATTCATGACTTCAACTGTCTTACCAAGTAAATGTTGCCATGTGGGTTTGCTGATAATACCAACCTTGAGTAAAATTTGGTTAATTTCATCTGGTGCAAGTGGAACTGGTTTAGTACCACCACCTGAGGATCCTAAGAAACCTGTAACACGTGGTGTATTTCTTACAACGAACCAAGATTCGTCAGTAACAATCATTTCTACGAAAACATACCCTGGGAAGAGTTGTTTTACTTTTTCTTTTTCTTTACCGTCAGCCTTCTTTTCAATGACAGTTTCTTCAGGGACAATGACTCGGAAAATAAAATCCGACATACCCATTGATTCTACACGTCGTTCCAAGTCACTTTTGACGGCATTTTCATAACCTGAATAGGTTTGAATAATATACCATCTCACGTGTTGGGTCATAGAATTTCACCAACAAGAAGTGTTGTGATTAAAAGGTTGTAAAGTAAAACAAAACCTGTAAGAACGAATAAGAAAATCAATGTACGCACAGCATGATCTAAAAACTTAGGAAATGATGGCCATGAGATTTTTTTAAGTTCAGGAATGGCTGGTAAGAAAAATGGATAAATAACAAGGGCTAAACCGAAGAGTGAAATCGCAAGTAAAACCCAAGCGAAGATGATACCGTTATTTCCTTGTCCTAAGATTGGGAAGTTTTCATCAATACCAAATAATGCTGTACCACTGATAATCATCACGGATAAAGCACCAGATAATGTCGCTAAAATACCTAATAATAGATTTTCCCATTTGTATTCTGTTGTTAGTACTTCAAGTAATTTGCTTTTTTGTTCAACTTGCTTCTGTTTGATTGCCATACGACGCTAGCCTCCTATTTGCTTTCCTTGTGCAAAGTATGTTTATTACATTTAGGACAAAACTTTTGTGTTTCAATCCGTTCTTTTTGTGTCGCTTTATTCTTTGTTGTCGTATAATTGCGACTTAAACACTCTGTACAAACTAATATAATTTTCTCGCGCATTAAAAAACCACCTTTGTGGTCATTCGCAAATGTATTTTAACACTTACGATTGACTTAGTCAACTACCTATTTATTATAACACAATTTTATATTTTTCTTTGATGCGATAAATTGCATTATAAATTTGTTTTGATTGATACATTGTTTCGTTCGAAATTTGCTTTACAGACTGCTTCTTAATAAAGAATCTATCATGAACTTCTTGTTCTAAAAGAGAATCAAATGATAAGTATTCAACTTCCTCTTCCATAAGAACACATTCCTTAACAAAATCAGTTGTCTCATAAAGCTGATAGGTTGGAAGACTTCTGATTAAACCATAAAAGTGACGTTTAAGTATCAGTTCAAAATACTTTGTAAAACTTTTTTGATAACGTTCATCAAAGGTTTTAATCGCTTTTAACAACGTTAATAAACCTTCTTGATGAAAATCATCATACTCTTTTTCTTCAAGATGAAGACTATGGATCTGTTTCCAGATGAATTTTTGATATTTTTGATAAATAAATGATAATGCATGATCACAGGTGTTCGATCGAATCAAATAAATCAACTCATAGTCATTCATCACGTAAATCATAAGTGTTGTTTCATCTTATACATCATCAATGCGGCTGCAACGCTCACATTGAGTGAATT
Organism: uncultured Mariniplasma sp.; assembly: GCA_964368345.1. Classification (GTDB taxonomy): domain Bacteria; phylum Bacillota_I; class Bacilli_A; order Acholeplasmatales; family Acholeplasmataceae; genus Peloplasma. The sequence goes on from CAYJBI010000035.1 coordinate 2,194, forward strand.
AATCTTACCAAACATAGGAATCTTAACAAGAAGATCACAGTTTTGTTTAACTAATGGTCTAATTCCTTCTCCCTCATTTCCCATCACAACAGCAAGTGATACATCCTTAGGCATATCATCATATGTTTTTTCTGTATTCCCATCAGTGCCTACCACCCAAACCCCCTGTTTTTTAAGTTCTAAGATAGCTTGGTTAATATTGGGAACTAGAATTACTTTTACGTGCTCAATAGCCCCTGATGAGACTTTTGCAACGGTTGCAGTTAAAGGAACTGCTCCCTTTTTACTCATAATGATACCATCGAGTTGACATGCTTCTGCTGTACGCATAACTGCGCCTAAATTATGAGGATCTTCAATACCATCGAGTATCATAAAATGTTGGATTTTATTTTTATCTACGATATCAAATAAATCATAGGTTTCGTACGCCTCAACTTCTGCAACAACACCTTGATGATTTTGATTATCTGTAAGTTTATTTAGTTCGTTTTTTGAAAGTCGTGTTATCTCCACTTCTTTATCTTTTAAAAACTGTAAAAAACGATGATCAGAAAATTGCTGATCAATATATAATTTATAAATTCTTCGCTTTGCAAAAACTGCTTCTTTTATGACGTTTTTTCCATAAATAATCATAGGAACATCTCCTTTATCTTATAGGATATAGAAATGATGGGAAACAATCAATCCTATATGCTATCAAAAGTTAAATGAAAGGGCGCTTAAGCGCCCATTTCTTATTGAATGTCTGCAATCTTATTAATAATGCTCTTAATAAATACTTTAATCCATGCGTAAAGATTAGATAAGACATACATCATTGGGAATGTTGCTTGTGCTAAAACAAGAAGTAATAATATATGTGGTGCTCCAAGAACAACAGATGAGTCATAGAATTTACTTGGAATAATCGGTATAAACTGGAAGAAGTTTGGCATAAAGAAGATACCAAATAAAAACATAGCTACCATAAGAAAGAATAGAATCTTTCGCATCTTATTAAATGGAGTAGATACACGATATAACACGGTTAATGAAACAACAGTTGCAGAAATAACAACAAGTGTTTCTGTCACCTTATCTGACATTCCTAAAGAAGGCTGGAATGCAAAGATGATTAAACTGTTAATCATAACGACAAGTGCTCCGGGTAATGCAGCTTTCAAGATATTCCACAAGAACTTACCCTTAACTTGTTTATTGTTAGGTTCTAAAGCTAGGAAAAACGAAGGAATACCAATGACTAAATAATCAATCAAAATAAGCTGATTAGGTTGAATTGGGTAAACACCTTTTCTAATAATTGCAACAATGACAAGCAAGAAACTGAAGATTGTCTTTGTTAAGAAAAGTGTGGAAACACGTTGAACGTTATTGATGACGCGTCGACCCTCAGAGACAACTTTAGGCATTGAACTAAAATTGGAATCAAGTAAAACTAAGTGGGAAACATTTCTAGCTGCTTCAGAACCTGAGGCCATCGCAATCGATGTATCTGCTTCTTTTAAAGCTAAAATATCATTAACCCCATCACCTGTCATAGCAACTGTTCGACCATTATTTTTAAGTGATTCAATCAACAATTTCTTTTGTTGAGGCGAAACACGACCAAAAACTGTAAAGCGTGAGGCTGAACGAACAACTTCTTTGTCTTGCATACCTTCTAATGAGATATACTTATCAGCATTTGAAATCCCTGCACGTTGTGAAATTCTTGATACTGTCACTGGATTATCTCCAGATATGACTTTTACATCAACATTATGTGATTTAAAATATTCAATCGTATCAATGGCATCTGGACGAATGGTATCTTCAATCATAATCAGCGCAAGTGGTTCTAATTTACCTTGTACCTGATTATCAATGATTTCACCATCACTATGTGCAACAACTAATACACGATAACCTTCTTGTGATTGCTTATCAACTTCTTTTGCAATCACATGATAATTTTCTTTAATAACAAATTCAGGAGCACCTAAGACAAATGTTCCATAACGATCAAATTGAACTGCAGAATACTTTCTTTGACTCGAAAAGGATATTAACGTTTTATGACGAATTCTCTTTGCTGTTCCAAAACGATCTGCTAGTGCATCTGATGTTAAGTTAGGATCATTTTGAGCATTAATCATGGCTGAAATGATATTTTTAAGTGGTAAGCCTGTTTCATTTTTGTACTCGATAATACTCTTAACTGTCATCGTTCCATCAGTAATAGTTCCTGTCTTATCGAGACATAACGTATCGACTCTTGCTAGCATTTCAATACAATATAATTCTTGAACAAGTGTATTGTTTTGAGCAAGTCTGATAACGCCTACTGCTAAAGCCATCGATGTAAGTAAGAATAATCCAGATGGAATCATCCCAATCATTGCACCTGCAGTTTTTTGAACAATTTCGTTATAAGGTAACGTTGAATATCTTGACATAAGAAAGTATAACGTAATCGCAATCGGTACAATAATGACACCTACAATGCGAATAATAATTTTAAGAGAGCCTAATAAATCAGATTGTGGCTTTTTATATTTCTTTGCTTGATTAGTTAACTTTTGAATGTAGATATTGTGTCCAACTGCAGTTGCTTGAGCATAACAGTTTCCTGAAACAATAAACGATCCTGAATAAAGAGTATCTCCCTTTTTCTTAATAATTGGATCAGATTCACCCGTTAATAACGATTCATTGACTTCCACAGATCCTTGTCTAACGACAGCATCTGCAGGGATTTGTTTTCCTGATGTTAAATGAAGGATGTCATCAATAACAACATCTGATACACTGATTTCAAATTCTCCACCATCTCGAATAACGATAGCGGTTGGTGCAGTTAATAGAGATAATTTATCAATTGTTTTCTTTGCTCTAATTTCTTGAATGATCCCAATAGTAATATTCGCAGTAATAACACCCATAAAGAAAAGTTGTGTAATCGCAGCTTTTACAGAAATAAGCCAACCTGCAATCGCAAAATTCAAGAAGTTAAAAAATGTAAAAATATTTGATGTAATAATGTTTGTAATCGATTTGGTAGATCCCGTATCCCCTATATTAGCAAGACCTGCCATTTGTCTGAGTTCAACCTCTTCTGTGGTTAAACCTTTTTCAATCTCTGGATTATATCTTTCAACAACAATATCATCTTTTGTTTTGACTCTTGATTTAAGATCAATAGCTTCAACCGGTTCATCATCCAGTGGAACATGCAATCCCAAAGGATCACCTTGCATGGCGAGAGGTTCATCTTTAATGACTGTCTTAGGACCTTTAGTCCGCTTAGTTTTTACTGTATCTTGGACATCAACGTCTTCGATAAGTGCTTCTAAGTCATGGTTTGATTCACTTTGAGTTATCTTCTTATCTACTGTTTTCTCCATGAGACTGTCCTTTCTCGATCCACGCAATCGCTTCTCTAATGAGCTCATCAGCTCTTTGGGTTTGACTCAAATAAAGTCCACCAATCAATGCTTCAAAACCTGTTGCATGTGCATATGTTTTTGCATCTATATTGCCACGACCTCTACTTGATGCATTTCTACCTCGTTTAAAGAGATCATATTCTTCATCAGTTAATAACTGTTCATTGATGAAGTGATCGATGATATTTGCTTGAGCAGCACCTGATGTAAACTTAATCGCTTTTTTATGAAGATCGTTAACATCGGTCCATTTGTTATTAATTAAGTGCTTTCTTATCGATAGTTCATAATAACTATCTCCAAGATAAGCGAGCGTTAAACCATTCAATTACATCCATCCTCTTTCGCTAAGCTGTTCTCTTAATTGATCAGCTCTCGCATAGTCTTTGTTATTTCTTGCCTGTTCCCATGCTTTATATAATGAGAGGGTGTCGTCTGTTAATTCATATCGTGGCATGAGCCCTAAAATGGTTAATATCGTCTGTGTTGTATGATATAAAACTGCAAGTCGATCAACTTCTTTTTCTTTATTCATCGCTTTTAATAAATCGTATATTAATGTAATGACATTGGGAATATTAAAATCATCATTCATCCACATAAAGAATGTATCCATATATTGATGATCTGTTTCAATCGTAAATGCTTTCTCAATAGAAACAGTTAAAAAAGCTTTTTTAAGGCTTCGTTTTATTTTATCATATTCTTTACTAAACTGCACCATCAAATCTTCGGAGTAATTAATCGGCATCCGATAATGATGTCCTACGATTAAAAACCGAAATGCTAAAGGATCATAAACTTGAATTAAATCCTTAACCCATGTGATATTCCCAAGTGATTTACTCATTTTAGTATCATTGACATCAAGACGTCCAACATGCATCCAAAAACGAGCAATATGATGATGATCATGAGCGCATGACTGTGCAATCTCATTTTCATGATGTGGGAATTTTAAATCTGTTCCACCACCATGGATATCGATTTCACCATCAAAAATCTCATGATTCATAACAGCACATTCTGTATGCCATCCTGGACGACCGTCTTTCCATGGTGATGGATATCTTAATCCTTCGTTGGTTGTTTTCCATAGTGAAAAATCTCTAGGATCTTCTTTATCTTCTTCGAGTGAAATACGAACTCCTTGGTTTAATTCATCAACATTTTGTTTACTTAATATGCCATAATCTTTAACTTTACCCACACGAAAGTAAACACCTGAAGGTCTTACATAAGCATATCCTTCTTCAATCAAATCTTCAATATATTCTATCATTTGAGTAATATATTCAGTAGCCTTTGGCATCATATCAGGAAGTGAACTTCCAACTTCATGTGTCATATCAATAAATTTTTGAGTATATCTCTTTGTTAAAACCTTTTCGTCGATGCCTTCTTCTTTAGCTTTATCGATAATTCTATCATCAACATCTGTGATGTTAGAAACAAAGAGTACATCGTATCCAATATAGCTTAAATAACGTTTAACAACGTCAAAAAAGATGACAGGGCGTGCATTTCCAAGATGAATATCGCCATAAACAGTAGGTCCACAAACGTACATATTAACTCGTTTAGGTTTGACTGTTTCAAATGGTTCTATGGACTGTGTGAGTGAATTATATATTTTAATCATCTCTATGCCCTCCTTCTTGTTTTATTATAGTAGAAATCGAGAAATTATACAAGAAAACTTGCTGAAATAAGGCTTTTTCACATGGAACATCCAAAAAAGAACCACCCATAATTATGGGTGGATAATTATATTTTTCTAAGCTCATCAAGTATTTCAACCATAGCCCATGTATCCTGTTTACAATACTCTAATAAATCCTTATACGTTTTTTGAAATGTCTTTTCATCCATTATGGGAAATTTAGCATATGCAACAAGCGCTTGTGTGCCATTACCAATAGGCATACCTTTGTAAGTCAAATGACTAAATAAAGGTAATACTTTTTTGATTGAAAAGGATCCGTTTAGATCATTATGATAATAATTGATAAGTTTTCCTTCATCTTCATTAAAACCTAATGCTGTAAAGAGTTTAGTATTTCCCCTTAAAAGATACATAAGATCAAATAATCGATCCACCATATCAAGAAGTCTTTCACGATACTGTGGGAAAAGTTTTGCCATCTCTTTGAGTCTTGTCTGCTCAAAGGATTGATTATATACCATAATCGATCCACCATCGGGTTTGATGGTTTCTATCATTTTTAAGACGAGATCTTCTCTTAAATCATGATGGGTAGTTGCTATATAGGAGACATTATCTTGATCTTTATCACAGACTCCAGGAGAATGCTCAATATGAATAGAAAACTGAAATAAGGATTGTGTATATGGAACCTCACCTTTAAATCTAGGTAATGGGCAAGGAAATGTTTCAAAATCCAGATGGTAAATCGGATATGTAAGTGCTTGAATACCTGCTCTTATTTTTGATTCATTAAAGTATGGGGTGTGGGTTTCCATCACGTCTCTTTGAATCTTATTATTCTCTCTTTTAAGCCATGTTCTAGGGATATCAAGTGCATCTACAACACCTTCATTAATCAGTTCAAAACGATCATGTTTAATTCCTTGTTCATCTTCAAACCCAAAATGACTTTGTAGATATGTAAATATACTATTTTTTGTGGGAATATGCTTATAACATATTGGATAAAATAAGCATTCCCTCGTATCTTTTCTTTGACAATGTGGACCTAATGCAACTGGATTGGCATTCATCTGATCCAACCGATTTAATACGGTGTGAACATCTTGATCAATGATAGGCATCATTTTCTCAGTTAGTGATGTCACATCAATGAGTTTAATGATATCATCGCCATAAATAGGCTCTTGTTTTTCATTCACTTGTCCTTCGTGGATGTATTCTGCATTTAAAACAACTAAATAGTATTTAACTTTTTTCGTTGTTTTTAAAGCATGCTCTAAAACATATCTTTGATATGAGATATCATAGATATACCGTCCTTCTTTTGTTAAACGATTTTTAAAACGTGTAATCTTTTCGGTATACTTATCGTTAACACATCCCCCGATATCCTCTTGAAGCATTAAAATTCCTTCTGGTGATTCAACAAATAGGGGAACTTTTTCTTTATCATCATTTTTATATTCTTTTTCAACAAATTTTTTAGAAGTGGTTGCTTTTACTTCAAAGATACGAATACTAGATTCATCTTCTTGATACCCATCTAAAAAACAGTAAAAATGAAAGCCATCTTTTTCATAGTTAAATCTTTTTTGTTTATATGTATCTAAGTTATATGTCACATGGCCTTTATATTTTTTCTCAATGATTTGACCTGCAAGTATTTCAATCAAAGAATAATAAGGCATCATAACTTCCATTTGAGGGTCATCCGTTTGAAGCAAATCAATATCTTCATCTTCTACTTCATCATGCTCATACATTGAATCAATTAATGATTTAACTTTTTCTCTATTTTCTAGCCCAATGAGATCTTCAAGTTCCGGATCATCGGTAAATGAGACAACTGCTTTTGTTTTATCACGATAAATTTCATCGAGTGCAGGATATCGATGACATCTGATATAATTGATAAATTTTGTTTTTGATATCTTCATGAGTGAACACCCCTTTATGAACATTATAACTTAAGATTGCTTAAAACCCTTGATAGCTTATAAAAAAAACGTACACATGTTGCTGTGTACGTGTTAATGTATTTTAAGCAAGGAAATAATTATCAATAAACTCACTATCAAAGAATTCATCAAATGTTGTAATAATGATGAGTGTTTCACTTAATGATTCATCAATGTCATTAATCATTAATCCTAAATCACCATAATAACTTAACGTAGGAGTACCTGTTGAGTCAAATTTACCCGCGATTTGTGATGCTCTTAAAGTAACATCATCAGATACGTGGATATTAATTGTTTCTGAATCAGATATTCTTAGATTTGCTTCTGCATTTTTACTCGATAGATAATGACCATAAAGACCACCAATAAAGAAATTCTTACTAACGCTTGTTTCGTTCTCATTCTTTTCATGGTTAACAGTAATTGAACCACTGTAGATTGCCTGATTGATATTGCTATAAGCGATACCCGCAAGTCCACCGACATAAACTGAATAACTACCTTTCGTTGTGCCTGCAATGGTTCCATAGTCAATATCAACTGTGATATCTCCTGTGGAAACAATATTTTCTACTGAACGATTCACATTTTTTGCATTATGGAAACCAATCACGCCACCGACATTTAGATTGATATTTTCACGGTCTTTAATATTTGAACCAGCAATCTCAACATCAATTTCTGCATGTGAGATGATGTTCTTTAATTGTGCATCTTCGCCTAAAAGACCCACTGCACCACCAACACGAATTCTTCCATAAGACGTTGATTTAACTGAAACAACGGTTGTATCAAGTGTTACTGTATCAATTTGACCTCGTGATTCACCAACAATTCCACCAACATATGCTTGTACGGTTGAAGAAGTACTGTAATAGATTCCACTATTCGTTATATTGATATTTTCGATACGTCCTGTAGACGATGCAAGATAACCACTAATAATGCCAACGCGTGAAGACGTTGACATCACAAGAGGTGTTTCACTCGTCCCCATTTGAATGTTATCAAAATTAACATTTTTAACAACACCACTTGAGATATATCCGAAGATTCCTGTGTATTGAATAATGCGATCAAATACAACATTTTTAACAGTATGTCCTTGACCATCAAACGTACCAGAGAATGGTGAAGTAAAAGGTGTCGTAAATACAGTATTTTCAAAATCAATATCATTATCTAAGACATAGTTTCCTGAACGATTGTTTGACATGGCTAGAAATTCTTCTTTTGTTGTAATATGAACGGTTGCTGAAGAAGCAAGTATAATTTCCTTATCAATTAAAACCACAGATTTTCTTCCGATGGTTGCTACCAACTTTAAAGTATATGTAATCTCATTATTTAGCCCACCAATCGAATATGAATCTAGTTCAGCTAAATCTGCAATATCTTTATTATGAACAAGTTTTTCATTAGAGTCGTAAAGTGAAAGGGTGATTGCTCCTGTAATTTCTTCTTCAGGATCTTCTATTGTAATCTTAAACGAAACTAAATCGAGTGTTACATCAAGATTAGATAATGTCGCTTTAACTTTACCTGCATCATCTTTACAAGCGAACAAAACAAATGCAAACAATACAATAACAATGATACTTAATATGCGTTTCATGATTCACCTCTTAGTTGAGAAATAGTTTGATTTAAACGGTTAATAACACGTTCTTTACCGAGTAGAGCAAGCGAAATGGGTAATGATGGTCCGTGCATATCACCAGTTGTAGCGATGCGAAGACCCATAAACAGTGGTTTTCCCTTAGTTTGTGTATCTAAACCAGTTTGTTTAATCAAGGGTTCTATAGCTTCTGGCGTAAAATCACTATTTAACAAGTGCTTTCTAAACGTTTCTAGTAGTAAAGCACTTTGATTTTCAATTAAGAACTGATAAGCTTCTTCTTTAATAGCAAACGTATCATGGAAGAAAGCATGATGAAGTTCAACAATTTCACCAATATAACTTAATCGATCTTGTAATATACCCACTAAAAGTTTTAACCAATCTTCTGAAGGTATAGCAATACCAGCTTTTTCTAGGTATGGTCTAGATTTTAGAGATAATTCATCTACAGATAACTTCTTTATATATCTACTATTTATATAAGCTAATTTATTCTTGTCAAACATTGCAGGAGCTTTAGATAATCTTGAAGGATCAAATTGAGATATGATTTCTTCTTTTGATAAGATTTCTTCATTTCCTTGTGGTGACCAACCAAGAAGTGAAATAAAATTAAACATTGCTTCTGGAAGATACCCCATATCTTGATATTCTTTAATAAACTGAATAACATTTTTATCGCGTTTGGATAGTTTCTTCTTTTGCTCATTAACAATAATTGTCATATGTCCAAATTCTGGAACTTTCCAACCTAAAGCACGATAAACTAAAATCTGCTTAGGAGTATTTGTGATATGTTCTTCACCACGTAAAACATGTGTAATTCTCATTAAATGATCATCAATAACAACAGCAAAGTTATATGTTGGAATGCCATTATCTTTAACCATAATCCAATCCTCAACATCTTTAGAGTGAAATTTAAGTTCTCCTCTAACAAGATCTTTAAAACTAAGTTCTACATCCCCAGGAACCTTAAATCGGATGGCATATTTATTAGAATCTTCACGATACTCCTTATATGCATATCCCATTTCAAGTAATTTCAGAGCATATTCCTTGTAAATGTCTAAACGTTCTAGCTGACGATACGGGCCATAAGGTCCGCCAAGGTCAGGTGATTCATTCCAGTCAAGACCCAACCACTTTAAATTAGATAGTTGTGATTCTTCACCCCCGATGACATTTCTCAAGACATCGGTATCTTCAATTCGTACAATAAAATCGCCGCCGAAGTGACGTGCGAATAGATAATTGAAAAGTGCACTCCGTGCATTTCCAATATGAAGTTGTCCTGTTGGACTTGGTGCGTAACGAACTCTTACTTTATGTTCCATATGATCCCATCCTTACATGCACTATTGATTATACAATAATCATAATTATTTCACAAC
>CAYJBI010000036.1:0-12205 GCA_964368345.1 uncultured Mariniplasma sp.
GGTTTATCTTTAGATACATTTCATCAAGAAATGAAAATAGCTCCCGCTTTATTCAGACTATCAGAACACTTACAAATTCCTCTTTTACCTATTCATCAAACCTCTTATGTTGAAAAAGATGATAAAGAGGTTTATGAAGCCTTAATCAAGATAGAAGATGAGAAGAATGAAGTGATTGAAGATGCCCTTTATCATTTTTTAAATCGTGAGCAGTTAATGGATTTATTTTCTGAATATCCTTTTGTTTTCGATAATTTAAAAGATGTTTTTATGTCTATTAGTTTTATCTATGAAAAACCATCGTTTGAGATGCCAAGTTATCCTTTAGAAAAAGGAACATCTGTCGAATATTTACGATCACTCGCTCTTGTGGGTTTAAAAAAAAGACTAAAAAAGATACATCAAGCAGATATTAAAACTTATCGTGAGCGGTTGAATTATGAATTAAATATCATTGAAAAAATGGGATATCCTGATTATTTTTTAATCGTCTATGATTTTGTAAAATATGCAAAAACGCATGATATTATGGTAGGTCCTGGAAGAGGTTCGGCAGCTGGTTCACTGGTTGCTTATTGTCTAGGTATTACTGATGTCGATCCAATCACATATGATCTTCTTTTTGAACGTTTTTTAAACCCAGAAAGAATCACAATGCCTGATATAGATATGGATTTTCCAGATAATAAACGTGATGAAGTTCTACAGTATGTTAAAGATAAATATGGTTCTTTTCACATGGTATCTATTGTTACATTTGGAACATTTGCGTTAAGGTCATCCATACGTGATATTGCACGTGTAATGAAAATTGACGTATCACGGGTAACAGGAATTATTCAAAGAGTTGTTAATGAGGATATCGATGAAACAGATTCTGAAATGATGCGTTTATTACGTGTTTCAAAAGCTATTGAGGGTCTGCCAAGACATACAGGAACTCATGCTGCGGGAATGATTTTATCTAAACAAGATTTATCGACTCATATCCCTCTACAACCAGGCATTAATCAATTTTATCAAAGTCAGTTAGAAGCAAGCGAACTCGAAAAGTTAGGTCTATTAAAAATAGATTTTTTAGGTATTAGAAATTTAGCAGTTATTGATGAAGCACTCAAGATGATTGAAGAAGATGGAACAAAAATTAATCTTTTAGATTTACCCTTAAACGATGAAAAGACATTTGATCTCTTAAGTCGTGCTGAAACCACAGGTATCTTTCAACTTGAATCCATGGGAATGCGTGCAACCTTAAGAAAGTTAAAACCTAATACTTTTGAAGATATTGTTGCCATTTTAGCGTTATATCGACCTGGCCCTATGGATCATATTGATGAATATATTGAAAGAAGAAATGGGAAATCTTTTACATATTTACATCCTAAACTTGAAAACATTCTTAAAAACACGTATGGCATCATTGTTTATCAGGAACAAATCATGAAGATTGCTTCTGAATTTGCAGGCTATTCACTTGCTGAAGCAGATTTACTTAGAAGAGGTATATCTAAAAAAGATAAAGATATCTTAGAAAATGAACGTATTCGTTTCGTTGAAAAGAGCATAAGACAAAAATATAGTAAAGAAGATGCAGAAGCTATCTACGATTTAATCGTTAAGTTTGCTGATTATGGATTTAATCGTAGCCACAGTGTTGCTTATGCACTTGTTGCATATCAAATGGCATATTTAAAAGCTAATTATTTTGCTATATTTATGACGATTTTATTGTCTTCAGTGACTGGAAATGAAAATTTAACTCAAGATTATATTAATGAACTAAGAAGACACCATGTTTTAATCATTTCTCCAGATATCAACCTATCAACTGATAAATATCTTTATCATGACCATAAAGTTATTCTTCCACTATTAACAGTAAAGAGTATTGGACGTGCTGCACTATCAAAAATTATTGAAAATAGAAATCAATATGGAATATTTGTTGATTATCAAGATTTTAAAAGACGAATGAAAAAAGAAATCAATGATAAAAATGTTGAAATGCTCATTCATGCAAATGCGCTTGATTCGTTTGGATTAACTCATCGGACGATGAATTTATCCAAACAAATTGATCAAGCAGGTTATGAACTCTATGTATCTGATTTTACAATTCAAAACATGCCTGAGTATTCATTTTTAGAACTTGCACAGTATGAAAAAGAGGCTTTAGGGTTTAATCTTATTTATCATCCGATATCTAAGTATCAAGAAGAAATGCTAAATTTTGGACTTAAACCTTTATCGTATCTTTTAGAAGGTAAAGATGCCTTAGTTTTAGGAATGATCAAGAAAAAGAAAATGATTAAAACAAAACAAGGTCAACCTATGGCATTTATTGAAATTGATGATGGCATCCATCAAATAGAAGCAACCCTATTTTCAGAGACTTATCAAAAGTATGAACCCATATTAGGTCATGATGTTCTCGTCTTTAAATTAAATAGAAATAGTTACCGTGGACAATCAAGTTTTGTTGTTGACAAAATTCTTTTATTATCAGATTTAAAACAAGGTGAAAAAGATGACAAAAGAAACACGTAAAGAAATACTATTAGCTGTCAGACTTGGGTTATTCATTAATATGATTCTTGCAGTTTTGAAACTATCATTTGGATTTTGGGGTCATGCTCAAGCGTTAGTGAGTGATGGTTTAAATTCAGCATCTGATATATTAATCAGTTTAATGATTTTACTCGTTTTAAAACTAGCTACAAAGAAACCAGATTATGATCATCCCTATGGTCATGAAAAATATGAAGGCTTAGCTTATTTTGTTTTAGGTCTCATCTTTTTAGCAACCTCAGTTTTTATTGCAATTGATGCTGGTGTATCGATTATGAATCACATCAACAATCCAAATGAAACTACACAACCTCATATTCTTACTGTAGTTGTATCTATAATTGCTTTAATCATTAAATTTGGTTTATATCGCTATTACAAAATCATTGGTAATAAATTTAATAGTCCAACAATTCATGCTGATGCGAAAAATCATTTAATAGATGTTTATGCAACTAGTTTTTCAGTGATTGGTCTTACGGTTGCTCAATTTGGTTTTGTTATCTTTGATGATATTGCATCAATGATTATCGGTTTATTCATTTTAAGATTAGCAATACAAATTATATTAGAGTCTATTTCATTTTTAACAGACCAAGCACCCTCAAAAGATGAGATTAAAGCTATTTATGGTGTTATATTATCAGTTGAAGGTGTTGTTAAGGTTGATGATCTTAAGGTGAGAAAACATATGACACAACGTTATGTAGATGTTGAAATAGCTGTACGTGCGACACATACACTTGAATATGCACATAAAATTGCAGAAACCGTACACCATCAAGTTGAGGATGTTTTCCCAGATGTTATACACTGTATGGTGCATGTTAATCCAGAAAAAAACATATAAATCATATAAAGGTGATAACAAACAATATGTAAACGTAGTTTATTTCATTGAGTTATATCACCTTTTTTGATAAAATGATGATAACCAATTGAATGAGAAAGGCGGGATTGTATGCCATCATTACTAATAATCCAATGGGGTATCGTAGGCTTTTATGCAGTCATTTACTTCTTTGTAGGATTTTTCAGAGGAGGTTCAAAGTCAACGTACTTTACTATCGTCGCGTTTATAACGACATTTCTTAGTTTGTATTTAATCTCATTCATCTCACTGAATCTTATTTTAAGTGATACTTACACGCTCGTTAATTTGTTAGAAATGATTGATGGATACGCTGGTGGGGTTATTCCTGAAAGCGTTTATACGTATGTAGCTGACCCTGTGTTAGCTAGTTTTGCTGTTGCAGTCATTGACCTTATATTAAGAATTGTTGGATTTATTATCATTTATCCGTTGTTAAAAGGATTATTAACACTTCTTATTTTTAGACCTATTTGGAGTTTTGGTATTAAAAAAGCTCTTTTAAAGAAACAAAACGATAAGAATTATGAAGATGCCATGTCAAATGGAGAAAAAAACTTTAAACCATCTAAAAAATTAAAGAAGAAAATGCTTGGTCGCCTTTGGGGTGGGGTCATGGGCTCTATACAAGGGTTATTGGTTGCATTTATTATTTTATTGCCAGTTTTAATCATTTCAGGATTTTTAACAGTAGATAATATAACGACTCCTGTTTCACATCATGACAATCATAGTGAACTTGCAGTAGGTATCCCAGGGTTAGAAGGTATGGATTCAATGCTTTCAGATTATTTAGTTCAAATTGATGAACTAAATGCTTCTGGCTTAGGATCCGTTATGAGACAAATTACCGTTTCAGGACAACCATTTGATCGTTATATTTTTGATCGTATCTTTACGACGAAGGTTAAACAGGGGGAAACTGAAACAACTATTAACTGGATTAATGAGCTTCAAGGAATCTTAAATATTGCTCGAACAGTCTATGATGGTGGATATTTAGGTAATGATTTTCAAATCGAGGATATTAATGAAGATAGTATAAGTGATTTAAACGTTGTATTTGATTATTTAAAACAATCTGATTTAATGGCTTATATGATTCCAACGGCTGCCTCATTTGGTTTAGATAATTTTAGAGATCAGTTACCAGCAGAGATGACAAGTGAATTGGCTGATCAAGTTGTTGGACAAGTTCAAGAAATTAATTGGAATACTGAATTTGAGAATGTTCAAGCGATTGTAAATGCTGTATTAACCTTTGGGTCAATTGAAGAATTACAAGCATATATGGCAGATCCGTATCTTATGTTAGATTTATCCCCTGAAAAGGGAGAAGAACTAGCCAATGTGATTCGTGCACTTGGCGATATGCAGCTTTTAGAACTTGTTTCGGTTGCTGCAGATTATGCTACATCACTTAATCAGTTAAAAGATCAAGTGTCTTGGATTGCTCTTGAAGAAAGACAAGCTTACTTACAAGAGCAACTTGCATTTATTATTGATGATTCAACATTTATGAATAGTGAATTTGAAAGACTTGCGATACTTATTGAAGGTATTTATACCGATGAGTTCGGTGATGTTGATTTAAGACAACTCATCAGTACATCCGATCCAGAAGCATTTATTGATGCACAAAATGGCGAATGGATTGATCATCTTCTTGAAAAAATTGTTGATTTAGAATTATTAATGAACGCAATTCCTGTGGGCGTTGATTTTGCACTTTATTCACAACTTGGTGAACTTGTCGATCAAGAACTTGCAAGCGAACTCGAACAAGCGTTGACGGAAGTTAGTTGGGAAGATGAAATTTTAAATGTTGGTGACATCTATAAAGAAGCTGTTCAAGCAGGAGCAGGTGTCCTATTAGGTGATAATCCTAATATGATTTTATTTGTCGATCAACTTGTTGAAAACAATATGGATCGTGTTAGAACCATTGTTTCAAAGGTATTTGAAGATAGCAAACTTGTAGGTGCAGCTCTAGATATCTTAGCACCTGTTGTCGTTGAACGTTTTGTTACGACTCCAGAAATGGCTGAGTTAATCAACTCTGCATTAATCTCTGATCCTGAAACAGGTGTTGTTGATTTTAACGTTGGAGCAGAGATTAATACAATTCTTGATATTGTCGAATCCATATACATCTTTACGAATGCTGAAGAATTAACAAATTTTGGTGGGTTAACAACGGAATCCAAATTTGATTTATTTGCTGGTTTTGGTACATTAACTAACGATCAATTTAATGCATTCAAAACATCCTTTGAAAATCTTCAAATCATCAATCGAATTGATGATGACCTTCTCATTTATGCTAGAGATTTTATGGGTGTTGAACAAATATATGTTCCTGAAACGGTTGATTTAGGCAATGATATCGGCTCTATTCTAGGTTTAGCTTATCATGTTGCAAAATATACACATGAATCAAAACCATTATATCCAACCTATGAATCCATTGATTTTGCACCTCTTTTCGCAGATGATACGTTTAGATCATATTTATTACCCTCTGAATTAAATAATCATTCAGATTTATTACTTGCAAACATGGCATACAATGCTCAGATGTTTTCAGATAATGAATCTTTATCAGAATATCTAGTTATACCAGAATCTTTAGCTTCTGCCTCTCCTGAATCTACTCTGTGGTCTGATGAACTAAATAGTTTATTAGGTGCTATTTTTGATTTAGCTGCTTCCTTCGAAAATTCAGATGCACTAACACTTTCTTATCAAGAAGTTATGGCATTTAAAGATGCTCCAACAAATGCATCTATTGAACTAATTACTCAATTTGCTGATCCTTTAAAAGCAGATGAAACATTTGGTAGTTTAGACAGTTCTATTATCTTAAGAAGTTCACTTAAAAAAGCAATTGATTCATTAGGAACAAAGACTGAAGAAGCTTTAAACGGATATGCAGTTCAAACTCCAGCAATTGCTGTTGAAGATGGCATGCTAAAAGAAGGTATGCTTGTAGAACTTATTCATGGATTAGCTGTTTTAGTAGATGGTATGAATGAAACATGGAATTACACCGTGATTTCAGAATTAACAGGAGGTTTAACTGTTGATTTGATTATTCCAGCATTTAATAACTTATCAGATAGTTCACTTATATCTTTTGGTAATATCACTGTGATTAAAGGTATCATTAGCGATGCTCTATTAAGTGATGATATCAAGAGTTTTGGTATAGAAAAACTAAATGGTGCTCAAGAGTTTATGGTAGCACCTGCTGATTTCTTAGATTTGGATCCTTTATTATTAGATAGTGAAGGTGTTTTAGGTGATGAAATTGGTAAACTTCTTATTTCAGTGAAGAGCCTTCAACTTGCTAATCAAGCAGAATTAAACAATTTTGGACCACAAATGTTGAATAACATGATTGGTAGAAATCTAGACGGTACCAAGGATGATTTAGACCGTTTCTTTGATTCAGGTATTTTATATACTTTCCTTGATAAAGCACTCCAATTAGATGGTTTAAGTGGTTATGTCAATGACATGTTATCTGGTGCATTTGATGGTGCTGCAGTTTCCATTGATCTAACGCCTCATCCAACCATCTTGGGAAATGCTATTGATGATGAACCCATTGAAGTGGGTCGTATAACTAAAGATGAATTTAGAAAGATGGTTGTATCGGTTGCATCCTTAGGACCACTCCAAGATGTTAATATTACAACATTCCCTAGTATGGTGGATCCAATGGCTGAAGAGGATGCATTCAAAACATTCTTAGCATCGGATTACATATATTCAATTATTGGACAACTCTTTAATAACCCAGCATTCACTGATTATATTGGTGGTTTTTTAGGTGATGCATTTGGTGATGATATTGCATTAGATATGACTCCTCCAAGTGATGCTAAAGGAGCCATAGGAATTGAAGAAGACTTAATCACGAAACATGAATTAAGAAGAATTATGATATCCTTTAAACTGATTGGCCTTGATCAAGGAACTGAAGGTATTAATGAAGATAAAGTTTTAGCACTTAAAGGTCAAAACCCTGTCGGGGGTATCGATGATTTTGATCGCTTCATTGAATCAAAATATTTAGCGGATAAGTTATCTATTATTTTAACATCGGATACCATTATCGAACTTCTTGCTAATGGCAGATTCCTACCAAGTGAATTTGAATTGCTTCCTTCATCTTATACGATGATTGATGGAAGAGAACGTCTTACAAATATTGAGTTCTCAAATATTTTTGGTGGTCTTCAAACCATGGGAATTACAAATTTTGATGATACATCAACAATCATGGATGATTTAGCGGCATTAGAAGAACCAGAAGTTATGACTATCCTTTCATCTAATTATTTATATGTTTTTATCGATTTAATGCTTAAATCTGAAACATCATTTACAATACCAACAACTGCTCTTGAAGCAACAGGTGAATATGATGGTATGGTTAAGAAATCTGAAATAGCAGACATCTTTGTTGCAATAACTATCTTTGGTTTAAGTAGTGGCCAAACACCGGACCCAGATACGATTACAGTTGATCAAGTCCAGGATTTACTGGATCAAACAGATTCTGCAATTGTTCAATCATTATTATCAAATGCAATTATCGAAGCTTTAGGTGTTGAAAATATACCAGAAGATGCATATGAAAGTGAAGAATTGTTAACTTCAGATGAAATTGATGCCATCGTTTTAGCATTAGGTGTTATTTCTGGAGAAGAAGATTTACCAATCACTCAATTAGCTGATGCAATTGATGATTTAACTGTTGGCCAAGTTAATGACATTGATTTAACTGAAACAGGTTCAGCAACCATTAAACAAATGATTTCTGATGCTATTTTAGATGCATTAGATACGAGTGCTATTCCAGATGGTGCATTAAATCCTCTATCTTCAGGAAATGTTTCCTTATTAAGTATGAATTTAGCGGATGGAGATCCTGTTGTTTTAACACGTTTATCTGATTTTGAATTACAACAAATTATACTTGCATTAAATATTTTAGCAGGTGATCCTGAAACCCTTGTGACTGCAATACCTCAGGATGTTAAATTAGGTCAAGCTCGAGAACTAAAGACAACACAATCACTGATTATTAGACAGTTCATGACAGATAAGATTTCAGGAATTCTATCAAGTCAAGTTGTATTCCCAACAGCCTCTTATGATCAAACACATACAAGCTTATTAAGTATTACAGAAGTCGATCATTTGATAGAAGCACTTGCAGTTCTTGTTTATGATAATCCAGAAAATGATCCTGAGTATGATGTCAATGAAGAACCGATTGTAGGTATGGATACATCTCTTGTTGTTGGTGATGCTGTTCAACTTAAAACTTCTGATTCATTCATTGTAAGACAATTGATTACAGTGAAGGTAGAAGATATTTTAGAAACTGAACTTACTTTCCCATCTGAAGCTTATGATCCAGTTCAAGTAGAGATGCTATCGAAGGATGAGATTGGTCATATGATTGATGCAATCGTTATTCTTGCTTATAACAATCCAACAAATGATCCTAATTATGATGTGAATAATGAATCTATCACAACGATTAGTCCTGATGTGAATGTAGGAAAAGCAGTTCTTCTAAAGGATACAGATTCTTTCATTATTAGACAATTGATTACAAATAAGATTGAAGGCATTTTAGAAACTGAAGTTACTTTCCCAGTGGAAGCTTATGATACAGTTCACTTGACGATGCTTTCAAAGACTGAAATTGGTCATATGATTGATGCTTTAGTTGTGCTCGCTTATAATAACCCAACAAATGATCCTAATTATGATGTGAATAATGAACCAGTGACAACGATTAGTCCTAATGTGAATGTAGGTAAAGCACGTGGATTGAAAGAAAATGAATCCTATATTGTTCGCAAACTAATTACTGATAATGTTGAAACAGCGTTATCAACAACAGTGAATTTCCCAGATCAAGCATATGATCCGGAAATTGAAGCGATGCTTACACAAGATGAGATTAAAGAAATCATTGATGCTCTTTATGTCTTATCAGGAGAAAATGATGCTCTACCGGTTGCATCAATTCCTGTGAATGTTACTGTTGGTCAAATGAGTGGATTAAAGGATAATGAATCACTGATTATCAATCAACTCATCTCAGATAAGATTGTTGAATCATTAACACTTTCTGGAAATACAATTCCTAATTCAGCTTATACCGATGAAGTTCTTAAGGTTATTCTTAAGGATAATGAAATTAATAGTATGATTGATGCTATTGAAGTATTAGCTGATGGTGATGAAGAAATGTTAGTTGCCAATATACCAACGGATGTTACGATTGGTCAGTTAAAGATATTATCAACATCAACATCTGTGATTATGCAACGTTTAATTAGAGATTCTATTGTTGATGCCGTTGATTTAACATACTTCCCAGATCAAGCATATGTTGGTGATCTACCAAGTGATCAATTGAAGACAACTGAAATAGCAAATATGATTTTAGCACTTGAAGTTTTAGCAGGTTCAACAACACCTGGTGATCGTGATGGTATGAAGGTTAGTTTAGTTCCAACAAATCCAACCGTTGGACAAACACAAACACTAGGCGAAAATCAATCACTCATCATTAATCAGTTAATTTCTGAATCGATTATTGAGACATTAACAACAGCAGGAACCATGATTCCTGATGGTGCTTATTTGAATTCAACGACTAAAGAAACCTTAACGATTACAGAAAAAGAAGAAATGATTGCAGCACTTTTAGTGCTTGCAGATGGCAACGTTAATCTTCCTGTTCAAGATGTACCAACGGATGTTACGATTGGTCAGTTAAAGATATTATCAACATCAACATCTGTGATTATGCAACGTTTAATTAGAGATTCTATTGTTGATGCCGTTGATTTAACATACTTCCCAGATCAAGCATATGTTGGTGATCTACCAAGTGATCAATTGAAGACAACTGAAATAGCAAATATGATTTTAGCACTTGAAGTTTTAGCAGGTTCAACAACACCTGGTGATCGTGATGGTATGAAGGTTAGTTTAGTTCCAACAAATCCAACCGTTGGACAAACACAAACACTAGGCGAAAATCAATCACTCATCATTAATCAGTTAATTTCTGAATCGATTATTGAGACATTAACCATCGCTGGTTCAACAATTCCTAATGATGCATATACAAATCAAGTTTTGAAACAAACGTTAACCACGACAGAAAAAGAAGAAATGATTGCAGCACTTGTTATTCTTGCTAAAGGCGATATGAATAAACCAGTCGCTAGTGTAGAAACAGATGTTAACGTCGGACAGACGAAGTTGTTAAAGTTAAATACTTCAGTCATTATTAGACAACTTATTAGTGATGCTATTGTTGATTCAATTAGTTTAACAGCAACTATTCCTGATGGCGCATATAGTGATTCTGAAACAAAAGAAAGATTATCAAATGATGAAATCAATCACATGATTGATGCCTTAGATACACTTGCTAATGGCGATGATGAATTACCGGTTTCATCGATTTCTACAAATATTACGATTGGACAACTCGATGAATTAACTTCAAATAATTCAATCATTATGCAGAAATTGATAACAGATTCGATTATTGATGCTGTGACACTTGAAAAAGTACCAGATGATGCTTATATCGATGGCACCCCAGGAAACAACATTGACCCATTTGAAGTAGGATATATGGTTGATGCTTTAAGAATATTAGCATATGATCCACTTAATCCAAGTGCCGATGTTGATGAAGTATTACTTGAAGATATCGGGATGAATGTCACCGTAGGACAGGCTATTAATCTTAAACCCAATGGCTCAGTGATTATTAAACAGATTATATCAGATGCGATTGTTGATATGATTACTGCTCCTAAGATTAGAGTTAATGCATATATTTCAAGTGATCCATCAAGACGCTTAACGAATGATGAAATTGGATATATGATTGATGCATTAGAAAGTTTAGCAGGTGGAGATACAACCAAACGTGTTGATCAAATAACAGTTACTGAATCATCATTAAGTGTTGATGTCTTAAGTGACTTTAATGAAAACTCGCTTATTCTTAACCGTTTAATTAGTACAGCAATCATTGAAGGATTAGGAGTTAATGAAATTCCTGACGAATCATTTGAAAATGATATGATTCGTACCGATATCGTTAGACCAGAAATCGATGCTATTTTAGAAGCGCTTCAGACCTTAGAAATTTCGACAAGTGGTGCAGGCGGTATTGGTATGTCTGATCTGACATTTACGAAACTTGATTCTGTTGTTGCAATAGGAACAACTGATTTAGGACTATACCCATTAGGTTTCTCACCAATTGTTGCACATATCTTATCTGATCCAATGATAGCAGCAGTTACTGATGTTAGAAGTGGTCATGATTATGGTGTTCCAACAACTGCTTATAGAAATACTTATGATTTACATCATTCAGAAATTGTTGGTTTAGTAGGCGCATTAAAAGCAATAAGAGATACTAATCCAGCACAAGCAGGTAATAATGAATTAAGTATTGATGCTATTACAATTAATCCAAACGGATTTAATGGTACATTGATTAATAATCTGATTGTTCTTGATGCACTGATTGTCTATCGTATGATTTCTAAGGGTATTAATGATTCTGATATTGATACATTACCTTCTCATGTATCTGATGCTAATGCAAGAAACTATGATCCAGTGATGATTGCATTGGCTGCGCCTGTATATTATGACATTAAGATTAGTGAAATGGAACATATCGCTGATTCTATGAAT
>CAYJBI010000037.1:0-11984 GCA_964368345.1 uncultured Mariniplasma sp.
ACTCTAAAAAGTAAATCTCTTTTTTCTGAATTATTTTTTGCTTGAAGTATGATTTAAGAAGAATAAGTACATCTTATCTATTTATTTTGCATCATCAAAGAATCATTAAATCAAAAAGGAGTAACGCAAATGAAGGTCACTGTTCTTGTAGAAAACACAACGATTAGTCCCGTATTTAAACCTGAACATGGTTTATCTCTCTTTATTGAAACTAAAAACCATAAAATTCTTTTTGATTCAGGAAATAGCAATTTATTTATCGAGAATGCTAACGCTTTAGGTATTGATCTTTCAATCGTGGATATTTTTATTTTATCTCATGGACATCATGATCATGGCGGTGGATTAAACCATTTTTTAGAAATAAATAAGAAGGCAATCGTCTATGTTCAACAAAAAGCACTTGATCCACACTTTTCTAAAAGAGAGAATCACTACGTTGACATCAGTGTTAAACTTGATAAAAAACACTGTGACAGAATCATTCATACAACAGATCTTTTAAAAATAGATGATGAACTTCTTCTATTTTCTAAGATACAAGGTACAAAATATTACCCTTTAAGCAATAAAAACCTTTATATGGATGACGATGATAGGGTTTCATCAGATGATTTCAAACATGAACAAAACTTAATAATAACAGAAAACAACAAGCGCTATCTTATTGCTGGATGTGCACATAAAGGAATGCTTAATATCATTGATGAAGCTAAACGCTTATCAAACTATGAAATAGAAGCAGTTTTAGGTGGTCTCCACTTATTTAGTCGATCAACAGGAATGAGTGAATCTAAAGAGCGTGTGATTGCTTTAGGTTATGAATTAAAATCAAGAAATGTTCATCTTTATACCTGCCATTGCACTGGTGAAGAAGCTTATCAATTGTTGAAACCAATTCTTAAAGATAAGATAGAATACATACGTACAGGAACCATACTCGATTTAGTGTAATTAATGAATGAAGCCCAGTTTATCGCTAAACTGGGCTATTTTTATGATAACTTACTGGCAATGATTTTAGCCGCTTTTCTAGGCGCAATCCTAACCATCAAATCAAGCATTTTTGCATCTTTACCTGCATTCACACGATACTTATTTTTTTCCATCGCATCAACTATGATAACCGCTGCTTTTAAAGGTGTTAATAATTTCATTTTTGTTTTTGTGATATCAATTTTCGTTTTCAAGGTCCCTTCAGCTCCAGAATTCTTCATAATATCGGTCGCTACTCCTCCTGGGAATATCGTTGTTACTCCGACATTAGTGTCTTTTAACTCTGAATGGAGCCCTTCACTTAGAAGTTTAAGCGCTGCTTTAGATGCTCCATATATGGATTGTCCTGGGACAGGAACAAATCCTCCCATACTTGAAATATTAACAATATGAGCTTCTTTTCTTTCAAGAAAGTATGGTAAGAAAGCTTTTATTAACGCTAAAGGACCAAAAAAATTCACATTCATAATTAATTCTATCTTTTTAAAATCTAAATCTTTGATAGGTATAAATGGTTGAATGATTCCTGCATTATTTATTAGCCCATCAACTGTTTTAAAATCTTTAATGATTAGATCTGGTAGTTTAAACACATCCTCGCGCTTTGTGATATCTAATACATAAGTAGCTAATTGATCTTTATATTCATTTGCATACTCTTTCGTTTCAATGAGTGCTTTTTCATTGATATCAACAACTGCAACAAAAGCTTTGCGTCTTAACAACTCCATCACGATAGCTCTTCCTATGCCATTCCCGCCACCAGTAACAACAATAACCTTATTCTTTACCTTCATAAAAATCCTCCTCTATGGATAATATGATCAATATAGACTATATTTTTTAGGATATAATGTGTAGTTAAATGTATGATGACTTTATATAATAGTGTTTAAATTCATTTTCTAAAGTTTACATCACACGATCTATATTGTCAATTTGTATGCTAAGTAACTTAAGATTTAAGATCTAGATAATGAAAAAACCGACTCTTCTCAAAAGAGAAAAGTCGGGATTTTTTATTTTGTGTATGCTATTTTTTATGGGTTTACAATAATACTTGAACCATCGGTAATCACTGTTGGTAATTCTCCATTCCACGTATCATAATAAAGTTGTTTTAAAATAGTTTGTGTGATTTCTTGGATAGTTAGGTATCCATAGATTGCTGGAGTTGAAGTGTCTTGACCTTCAGAAAACTGGCCTAAATACATTTCATTAATAGCATTGACAGTTACACTATTTAATGTAATTTGTGCTTCTGCTTGAGCATTTGCTTTAATAATGATGACTTCAGCTTCTGCGTTTGCTCTAATAACTGAAGTATCAGCTTCTACTTCAGCTCTTTGTTTTTCTTGTTCAGCAATTTCTATTAACTGAATGGCTTGTGCCTTATCTTGAATAATACGTTCAATCTCAGCACCAGCATCAATATCATCGAATGATGTTGAAATTAATGAAATATGATATCTTGTTGTTAAAAGTGTTGATAACTTTTGTGTGAAGTCTAAACGAACTTCTTCTAAATCTTCACCTAAGATTCCATAAATATCATAATTGGTTGTTGCTGATTGCAAAGCTTCTTTAGTAATTGAATTTAGTTGTTCTTGTGTAATATCATTATCGCCTGTCACTTTATAAAATCTTCCTGCATTTGCTGCTTCAATACGATAAACAATCGTAAGTATGAAGTTTGCATAAATACTATCTTTT
This sequence comes from uncultured Mariniplasma sp., assembly GCA_964368345.1. Lineage (GTDB taxonomy): Bacteria > Bacillota_I > Bacilli_A > Acholeplasmatales > Acholeplasmataceae > Peloplasma. The sequence continues at coordinate 2,710 of CAYJBI010000037.1, forward strand.
GTTTGACCTGCAACTTCTAAAAATGCAGTACGGTTTGTTGTACTTATTTTTGTTACAGTTGAGAAGATGTTTTTAGTCTTAAAACCTTCATAAAGGACGTTATCTTGAATACCACCTTGAAATGGGTGATAAACAATACCAACTTGGTTCGCATTTACCTTAGTAAATGTCCCAGTCAATAACAGCAGGAAAACAAGTGGTGTGAAAAAAACTTTTTTGTTAAACTTAAACTTTTTTGCTCTAGGATTCCAAAAAGACGCACCAAGCGCAATCAAAAATAAAAAGACTGTTAAAATAACAATAAACATGAAAATGCCCCCTTGTAATTTATGGAAAATGTATATCATTTTCTCTTGTACGATTCATTATATAATAATTTTTTTTATCTTGTATCTATTTTTTTAATTTTTTTATGAACAATCCATCCTGAGGTGTAAAAAAGACCTATGAGCACTAAACTAGCCACCGATATCCACGCACCTTCTTTTAAACCTTTGGTATGATATAAAAATGAAATTTGATGGTTCCCAGCTTCTACTTCGATAGCCATATATCCAATATTGGCACGGTTAATCGAAACTTCGCTTCCATCAACGTATGCTTTAAAACCTTCTGTATATGGTAGGTTAACAACAAGGTACCCTTTTCTTGAATTTGTGATATTACCCGTAAAACCGTGTGTGTTAAATCTGACATTTTCTAATGTGCTTTGATTAAGTTTGTCAACTTTTTCACTGAGTCCATCCATCTTTACTAATGCATACTGAATCTTTTCATATGTCACATTTTGATCTTTGAATTTGATAAAGACTTCAAGGTTTTCTTCACGATCGTAATATCCTAAATTCACGAGATGTATTTCGTTTTCTACATACATGTGAGTGCCTTTTTTGTAATTGATTTCTGAGATTAAAGATGATTTGGTCTGATAAATGGTTTCTGTATGAGTATAGATAGGATCATAGAAAGAAAATCCTTCTAACTTGATGTAGAGTTCTTCTTGTTCAATCAATGGAATGACCATTTTAAGTGTTGTTTCATCTATTTTTTCAATAGTTATTTGATGGTATGTCACCTTGTTATCGATTACAAAATCATCTTGATTTTGATCTATAGGTAAAACCACATGTGATAAGAGAACACTTTCTTGATCAAGAGGGTCTAAATCGATAAATAGTTGATCACTCATCGTTTCATATACCATATATCCAAATTGAACATCATATTGGTTTTCATAAATGAATGCTTTTTCTTTGATAATTTGACCTTCTTCAACAAGGATATTTCCACCTGGTGATTGGATAAGTTTATGGTCATCATATTTTTCTACCATAACATATCCTTTTAATTGAAATCCAAAAGGTGGAATCGTTTTTTCAGATTCACGAATAATAACATATTTAACATGATTTAACGACATCAATTGTGTGCGATATGAAAAACCATTATAACCCACTGTGTTATTGTGATTGGTCACTTCTAAATGTGTCATAAGTTCATTAATATAGCCACTTGCCATCGTATTATACTGATATGTGCCTCGATAACCATAGATTAAGTTATCATTGCTAAAAGAATCAACAGAACCAGAGAAAACTTTTTGCTCAACACGATAAAATGAATCATGATCAAAATAATCATCATAACGATTTCGATCTGGATAATAGTTTTCAAGTGCATGATTCGGTGTTAATGAATTCGTATAAAAAACTGCAATATAGAAAATAGTTATCACGATGGATAACAACGTCCATTTCGCGTATTTACTATGGTTAAATTTAGAAATACTCACTTTTTTTGGCCATGTCATTCGCCACATTGTGTAGCATAAGAAAAGATAAATCAATGGAATGATTGAAATCAATACTAACTTTAGTGGAAGACTTATGGATGCATTGAGGGATAATTGAAATCCTGTCAACATTAAAATAGTTACTGATAGAAAAAATATTAATTTGATGACTTTAGCTACTTCAATTTCACTATATTCAACTTGTCCATCAATCCAAGCGCTAAACGCCAGTGTTGCTGGGACTAACATAACCATCGTCCAGCGATTATTAACATAAGAAAATCCGCTAATAGCAAATGCAAAGAATGATACAAAATTTAGAATAAAGAATACGATTAAACTATATTTAATCCATGTATTTGGTATTTTCTTAGAGAATAGATAGATAAGAATTCCTACCAACAACATAATATTCCCAATACCTAATGAATATTTATTTCCCATCACAGGGACAAGATGAGAAATCAATATAGCAGCAACATCTAAACCATCAAATAAAAGAAATCCTTTAGAAGATGTCCTGCTACCTTCCATTAATGCATAAACTTGGGGTAACAATACGAATGCTCCCATCATGATTGCCAAAAATCCATAACCTACAATTTGTAAAAAGATAATATAATACTTTTTATGATTTAATTCAAGTGTTCTAAATATTAAATATATAGCGAATCCGAAGAGCGTGAAAACAAAGACATAAAACTGACTGATTACTGCAAGAAATGTCACAATAACAAATAAGAATGGATTTCTTTTTTCAAATATGATTTCTGCTCCTAATATGAGAAGGGGTAGATACATAACACCATTGGTGAACATTGGATGTCTGAATGCTGAATAAAGTGTTATTGAGGATAATGCATAGATCAAACCGCTTAAAACATGTGTCATCGGTTTCACTTGAAGCATTTTTTTAACTAGAATCATCATAAATAATCCTGATAAATAAATACGCATTAATAAAATAATATAATATGAAAGCTCGATAGACTTTAAAGGAAGAATATAAGCAATAAGAGTTATTGGATCAAATAGTGAATAATATGTATAATTTAAAACAAAATCTCCACCAAGACCAAGATCTGTACGATAAAGAACCATAGGTTCTCCTCTAAGTAAAAAGCCTTTGATTACTGAAACGAAATCCTCCATAAAAAGTAAATGCTGCTTAAGAGCATCAAAATGTCCTTGTTTATTAGCAAATAACCCACTAAATAAAAAAGAGTTATTCTTTATTTCGATAGGTAAAAGACCAATCACTAAGATCAAAATAAAAAGCACCGTATACGCAATATAGGGATGCTTTTGAATATATCTCTTAATAGTTGGAGCTACTTTTTTAAACGTATTCATAAATCACCTTAAACTGTATGATCAAGTAAAAAGACCTTTTTAAACATCTTGTTAAAAACTAAGAATTGTAAAGGTGTAATAACGGCAGTTATCATAATAGGTACTAAAATATTTGAATAATTGGTTCCAACATGAAGAACCACAAACAATTCGTTAAAACCTAGTTCTAAAATACTATTCAGTAGCAACTTAACTGTATACACAATAACTGCTGCAATAAAGTTTGAATAATAGACCTTGGATTTATAAGTAATAAATGTATTGGCAAGATATGAAAAGATAGAAGCAATAATAAACGCTAGTAAATTTGACAGTGCATGGTGCATCATGGTATTAAACCATCCATAAAATAAAATATGGATTCCTGTGACACACACACCAATAATGACAAAAATAAGAAACTCTTTTGATAAAAAAGTTTGAATCAGTCTTTTAATTAATTTCATTGAAGCCCTCGATGTTTGAATTCTTAACTAAATAAATAGGACGTTTTAACACTTGATCTCTTACATCATATTGAACGTTCATAATCGCATGTAATACGATAAATAACAAGATAACAAGTGTGTTAAAAAAGACATTTCTTAAACTAAAATATGATCCTAAAATAGATGTTGTTAAATCATATATGAAATAAAGGATACTTGCTACAACACCTAATTTAGCAACAAGTTTATACATGTGACTAAATTGATTAATACCATCAATGGCGTATTTAAAAAGTTTTCTGAACGACCATTTAGTTTTACCTGCTACTCTTGGAACATAATCAAATTCAATACACTTCTTTTCAAATCCAACCCAAGTGAAAATGCCTTTAGTAAACCGTTTTTGGTCGTTAATTTTAAGGAATGCATCGATAACCTTACGGTCTAATAAGGAAAAATCTCGAGCACCTTTTTCTAGATTTTGCTCTTTAGTAATCCAAGTATATATCTTGTAGAATTGCATAGCAAAAAAAGTTTTAATTTTTGGCTCTGCTTTTCTTGAAGCGTGTTTAGCATAAATATGCAAATAACCTTCTTCATAGTATTTAAGCATTTCACAAATCAGATTGGGGGGGTCTTGTAGATCAGCATCAATAAAGATACAAGCATCACTATTTAAAGCTTTCGCACCTAATAAACCTGCATACATTGCAGATTCTTTTCCAAAATTTCTAGATAAATCGATATATTTAACACTATTATCATTCTTTTGAAAATCTTTAATAACTTCAATTGTTTTATCCTTTGAACCATCATTCACAAATAAAAGATTAAAATCATAATTTTTACTCAAATGTTTTTTTATTTCTTCATAAAAAAAAGGTAGCGCAGACTCTTCATTGTAACATGGAATAATGATTGAAATTTTCTTCATTTTTTTCTCACCGTTTCGCTAATTTGTTGAGATGATTGTATCATATTTATATGATTTAGGCAAGGTGCTCTATTTCCTTATAGTCCTAGGTTAATCTCATATAATAAAAAACATCTCTAAGAGATGCTTTCTTATCAGAAGAATGCAATGAATATCTATACTAAAGGAATTTCTAAGACACATAATGACTCATTGAATTCTTTAAAGTAAAGATTTTTTTCTTCTTCTAATTTCTTGTAAACCCATGTTGCGAGTTCTTGATCTAAGATAATATTCGCTTCAACTTCTTGATATTCTGGGTTCTTTAGTTCATAAGATATCTTTAATCGATGATGCTTTAATATATCTTCAACTTTTGGAGTATCTTTTTGAACTAATGAGTAATAGTGTTGATTTTTTTCAACAACACTCAAAAAACCTTCTTTATCTTCAAATTTAAATTTTACAACTTTTTTCATAAATTCACCTCTTTATTTATACTTACCCTCATTTTATCACATTGATTGAAGCCATAGAACATCTATACTTTAAAAGCACTTTGATTAGATATCATTTATATTCCATCAAATCTTATGATAACTATCTAACAAAATTGACTACAACTGTCATAACTAACGAAGCTTCATTTTTTGTTAAAAGAATTGAATATGTGGATCTATTTCTGTTATTTTCTACAGTGTTCTGGATTGTAATCGAGACGCCAAGACTATTTATCGTTTCATTTGCCTTATTTAAAAACGCTGTTCGTTTAATTGTCGATGCATTATTTAATCTAGAGACAACAACAGAATTAGCTTGAAAATAATTATTAATTAAAGTTTTTGCTAATTCAACATTGATGATATCTTGAATTGTGTCGATTCTTGCTTGTAGTGTTTGTTTCTGAGTGCCGTTTGGAAGTTTTGATACCAAAGATTGAGCGCTATCTAAATCTTGTTGTAGTTTTGTTGTTTCTGCTAAGATGACTGCTTGAGTAGCCGCTTGTAATTGAATAATTTCCAGTTCTGCTGATATTAACACTGACTCATTTACAACAAGTTCTTTTTGTGCTTGAGTTAATGCACTAAATGCTATTCTTGCTTCTTGTATTTGCAATTGATCTTCTAGTGAAATCTCCCCTGAAACAGGTATTTCATTAATGAGATAATCGACATCATTTGCTGCATGACTGTTAATTATATTTTGTAAAGTATTTAATCTCTGTTGTAGTTCTGTTTTATCTATACTACTTACTAGAAGTGAAACCAAGACTTGTGCATCATCTAAATCGCTTTGTAAATAACTATCTTCTGCGATTTCTACCGCTTCTGTTGCTATTAAAACGTGAATCTTTAATATTAAGTTATCCAATAATACTTTTTCACTGATCAGTTCATTCTTAGCTGCACTACTTAAGATATCATAGGATGTTATTGCTTCTTCTATATTACTTAAATCAAAGATACTTACTGAGTTCACTGTTAATGCTAAGACACTTGCATACGTTAATCTAAATTCATCAACCTGTTCTGATACGGGTATCTGATCATTTATTAGTGATAGTAAGTTTAAAAGATGCGCATATTCCAAATCCAGAATGCTCTTGGCACTCATGCTTAAATCCTGATATGCTGCTAAAGCATTCTCTATAGCTACTTTATCACTCACCATAACGTCTTCTATCGTGATTGAAAGCACATCTGAATATGTCGTTTGGTAGTTTGAAACTTCGTTCTTTATCATTTGTAGAAGGTTGATGCGATCTTGTAGTAATTGTTTATCAATACTATCTGGTAAAAGTGTAACTAACGTCTGTGCGTCAAACAAATCTGTATCATCATATGTCTGTTCTGCTAATGTTACTTGATTAGTTGCTTCTAAGAGTTGAATCTTAAGATCAAGTGTCTCTTTGAGACTATCTAACAATGCTTTTTCACTGTTCAGTTCATTCTTAGCTTCACTGCTCAATAATTGATAACTTGTAAGTGCACTTTGAAGAGCTTCCATATCACTGATTTCAATACTTGTAGTCGTTAACTCTAAAACACCACGATACATGCTCAAATAGGTTTCAACTTCAAGTGAACTTGAAACGACATGTTCGTAGATTCTAATATCATCTAAATTAATATAATCGGTTGAATTACTAATGACTGGTGTAAACCGGATGTTGAATGCTTCTGTGAGGTTCATCTCAATTTCAACATAGGTCATTGGATTTCCTGAAATGACATTAATGAGTAATGGTGATCCTCCCTCTTCGAGGGTTACCCATACGCCTGGTGATGATTGTAATTGATACTCTATCTTAAATTGATAACTTGCGCCATTGTTGTAATTCAAGGCACCATGATAGAGTGTAATCTTATCAATACCATTCATAAAGACATCTCTTGATTCAAAATATGATCCCATCTTTAATCCAAGTGAACGTGTATCTCTCCAAACATCATAAGAAGTGCTATTAGATATAGCGATGTTATTACCATACCACGTGCGATCATTCATTTCTAATGTTCCTGTATAAAGTGAATCATGGACATCGTTTTCGAAATCGATGAACTCACTATGTTCAAACGCGATGATCTCAGATAATAAACTTAAAAGAATCGTTTTTTCAACGTCAAGTTCTTCTTTTGCGCGTTCACTTAATAACCCATATGCATGAAGTGCTTCTTCGATTGCCGGTTTATCGCTAACTTCTACATTTTCTATCGTTAATGCGAGTGTTTCAGGGTATGTAGTTCTAAATGTGATAATACTTGTTATATTATTTTGTAAAGTATTTAATCTCTGTTGTAGTTCTGTTTTATCTATACTACTTGCTAGAAGTGAAACCAAGACTTGTGCATCATCTAAATCGCTTTGTAAATAACTATCTTCTGCGATTTCTACCGCTTCTGTTGCTATTAAAACGTGAATCTTTAATATTAAGTTATCCAATAATACTTTTTCACTGATCAGTTCATTCTTAGCTGCACTACTTAAGATATCATAGGATGTTATTGCTTCTTCTATATTACTTAAATCAAAGATACTTACTGAGTTCACTGTTAATGCTAAGACACTTGCATACGTTAATCTAAATTCATCAACCTGTTCTGATACGGGTATCTGATCATTTATTAGTGATAGTAAGTTTAAAAGATGCGCATATTCCAAATCCAGAATGCTCTTGGCACTCATGCTTAAATCCTGATATGCTGCTAAAGCATTCTCTATAGCTACTTTATCACTCACCATAACGTCTTCTATCGTGATTGAAAGCACATCTGAATATGTCGTTTGGTAGTTTGAAACTTCGTTCTTTATCATTTGTAGAAGGTTGATGCGATCTTGTAGTAATTGTTTATCAATACTATCTGGTAAAAGTGTAACTAACGTCTGTGCGTCAAACAAATCTGTATCATCATATGTCTGTTCTGCTAATGTTACTTGATTAGTTGCTTCTAAGAGTTGAATCTTAAGATCAAGTGTCTCTTTGAGACTATCTAACAATGCTTTTTCACTGTTCAGTTCATTCTTAGCTTCACTGCTCAATAATTGATAACTTGTAAGTGCACTTTGAAGAGCTTCCATATCACTGATTTCAATACTTGTAGTCGTTAACTCTAAAACACCACGATACATGCTCAAATAGGTTTCAACTTCAAGTGAACTTGAAACGACATGTTCGTAGATTCTAATATCATCTAAATTAATATAATCGGTTGAATTACTAATGACTGGTGTAAACCGGATGTTGAATGCTTCTGTGAGGTTCATCTCAATTTCAACATAGGTCATTGGATTTCCTGAAATGACATTAATGAGTAATGGTGATCCTCCCTCTTCGAGGGTTACCCATACGCCTGGTGATGATTGTAATTGATACTCTATCTTAAATTGATAACTTGCGCCATTGTTGTAATTCAAGGCACCATGATAGAGTGTAATCTTATCAATACCATTCATAAAGACATCTCTTGATTCAAAATATGATCCCATCTTTAATCCAAGTGAACGTGTATCTCTCCAAACATCATAAGAAGTGCTATTAGATATAGCGATGTTATTACCATACCACGTGCGATCATTCATTTCTAATGTTCCTGTATAAAGTGAATCATGGACATCGTTTTCGAAATCGATGAACTCACTATGTTCAAACGCGATGATCTCAGATAATAAACTTAAAAGAATCGTTTTTTCAACGTCAAGTTCTTCTTTTGCGCGTTCACTTAATAACCCATATGCATGAAGTGCTTCTTCGATTGCCGGTTTATCGCTAACTTCTACATTTTCTATCGTTAATGCGAGTGTTTCAGCGTAGTAAGATCGGTAATTCATAATGGCCTCAACATCAGAAGGACTTATGAAATCCCATTGACCAATCTGAACCGTTGGGTTTGAATCAATTAAACTACCCTCTACATGACTTGCCCAATAGGCAAATGAAATAGAAAAATTACTAATCATTAAAATTAGTAATAGTGTTTGAATAAGCCATTTATGTTTCGATTTATACTTTTTCATTTGCCATTAAAACCTTAAGTTTTTCTTAATTTTATTCTATATCATTATAACACATCAATAATTTATAAAATCGTTTTTTTTACATGTTTGTTATATTTTTTCGTCTTTATCTATGTTTTTGTTTATTTTTGATACAAAAAAACCTCTTAAAATAAGAGATTATTAGCTTGTTTTTCATTTTTAACTTTTAACTCGACTACGGCTTAATTTAAATAATGGAAATTCAATCATTGATTAACGACTGATAAACACCTAATATCTTAACATCGAATTC
>CAYJBI010000038.1:0-11913 GCA_964368345.1 uncultured Mariniplasma sp.
TGATCAAGGTGTTAAACTATCAAATTTAAGAAAAAAACTTGCTAAAAAGTTATCACAAGATGTTTTAGTTGAACTTAAAGATTTAGATTTAGAAAAAGCGACGTTTGAGATTGTTTTTGATGAACTTCATCATGACGATTCAACCCTTTTAGAAACAGGCTTAGATAACGTTGATTTTTATATTTCACTTAATGAAGGAGAGCCAATTAAGCCTTTATCAAAGGTAGCTTCAGGTGGTGAACGTGCTCGTTTTATGTTCGCACTAAAATCAATTTATGCGAAAGCTAACCATTTATCATTACTTATCTTAGATGAAATTGATATTGGTATTAGTGGAAAAACAGCATCAAAAGTTGCGAATAAAATGGTTCATTTATCAAAGACGATGCAACTTATTGTTATCACACACTTACCTCAAGTAGCTGCAAAAGCTCTACATCATTACGGAATTAAAAAACAAAAAGAAAATGAACGCATGGTGACACGCATTCATCAATTAACTGATATGGAACGTATTGAAAGTGTTGCACTTATGTTATCCGATGAAAAAATAACTCATTTTGCGATTGAGCAAGCTAAGTTACTTCTTGAAAAATAAAAAAAGCTTTCGCTTTTCTTATTATGCGTTCCCTGCAAGAAGTGCAAGAACGAAGGATAGAACAACTAAACCAACCATTCCGAATACGATAATCCAGACAACGGCTTTTCCCCACCATGTTTGTGTGGGATCAACATAGTGTTTTTTAGGTTCAACCTTATTAGGTGTCTTTACTTTTTGAGCCATGATTTCACCTCGTTTTTGTAATCGATATTATTATACACGAAAATTGACCTCAAAGGAAGAGATTTGATGAAAAAGAATGTCAAAATTATCTTTCATATCGATTTAAATGCTTTCTTCGCGAGTTGCGCAGTCATTAAAGAACCATATCTCAAGGATAAGGTTTTTGTTGTTGGTGGAAATCCAATGACAAGACGTGGTGTTGTTTCTACAGCTTCTTATCCCGCACGTAAATTAGGGATTCATTCAGCGATGGCAATTAATGATGCATTTAGAATTTATCCAAAGCTTATTATTGTTCCGATACAGTTTAATCTCTATCAAAAATACTCACACCTCTTTTTTCAATACTTAAGAAAATACTCATCTTTAGTCTTAGAAGGTTCGATTGATGAAGCATATGTTGATATGACTGAACTTTCAGAAACAAAACATCCATTAGAGATTGCAAAAGAGATTCAAGAAGGCTTACTTAAAGAATATGGTTTACCATGTTCGATAGGGATTGCTTCAACACTTTTTTTAGCGAAGATGTCATCAGATATGAAAAAACCTTTGGGTATTACTGTGATGCGGAAAAAAGATATCGTTGATAAACTATTTCCTCTTCCAATATCATCATGTTTCGGTATTGGTAAAAAAACGTATCCACGATTAGAACAAATCGGTATACAAACAATCGGTGATTTTACAAAAAAAGAGAATAAAAATAAAATTCTTTCCATCATGAGTGAACCATCATATGAATCATATCTCGATCATATCTTAGGTCGTTCATCAGATATCATTGATCCTAAACGTTATATGATACCAAAATCAATATCTAATGAGACGACACTTAATTATTCAATGGATGATCATGAAGCTATATTTAAAATCATAACCGAAATCTTAGAACATACACATGAACGTCTTGTTAAAGAAGAACTTGTTGCTAAAACCATAGGGATACGTTTAAGAGACTCAAATTTTGAGACAATCAATCGAAGTTATACATTCAATGAGCATACAGATGATTATGATTTGTTTTATGATGCTGTTGAAACACTCTTTGAAGATAATTATCATAAAGAAGCCCTTCGTTTAGTGGGTGTATTCATGAACTCTGTGATTCAAAAAAAGGATTTGAAACAAGACTACAATTTATTTACATATCAAGAGTTTTCAAAACGAGAAGAAGCGCTTTATCAGCGTGATAAAAAGAAAAGGACATCATAAAATGTCCAAAATGGTAATTTTTGACTGATGGTCCCAAGTTTTGGGATCATTTTCATTATATTGTTTCAAAAATGTAACGACTTCTTCAGTAATGATCGTTGGAGTTGAAGCGCCGGATGTGACAGATACGACTGTTTTATTTTTTAACCAGCTAAGATCAATATCCTCAATTCCACTAATTAAATAAGATGGAATCTTTTTAACTTGTTCTCCGACTTGTGCTAACTTATTTGAATTCGAACTTTTTTGATCACCAACAACAAGCATTAAATCAGTTTGAGGTTGCATTTTAACAGCGTTTTGTCTCACTGTTGTCGCATCACAAATTTCATTATCAAAAAGGTAGTTTGGATATTTCGTTTCAATAATCTTTAAAACAGATTCAATGTCATATAAAGATAGAGTTGTCTGGTTAGTGACAAAAATCTTTTCATTATGGAGCAGTGGATCTAAAAGAAGCGCATCTTTTTCGTTTTCAACAAAAATAATATCTTTTGAAATTGCAAGAACAGCTTCAGGTTCTGGATGGTTACGGTGACCAATATAGATGACGATATATCCTTCTTCAAGCTTTGTTTTAACTGCCTTATGTACTTTTAATACATCACGACACGTAGCATTTAAATAGGTTAAACCTTTTTCTTTAGCGCGCTTTATGACTTGTTCAGATATGCCGTGTGCAGTGAAAATCACTGTACCACAATCGATTTCTTCGATCATCTCTAAGCGTGATTTTCCTTTTTGATCCAAACTAATAACACCGAAAGCATTAAATGCTTCGGTTATTTTTTTATTATGTACAATTTGACCAAGGACATAGATGGGTCTTGGATAGGATTCAGTTTTAATAACCTTTTTGACCATTGAGAGGGCATTTAGCACGCCATGACAATAGCCTCTAGGTGTTAAATCAATTACTTGCATAGTCTCACCACTTTTAATTATACACGATATGACAAACCATTCGTTCTTTTTACATTTCTATCTTTGATATGGTATAATTCTAACGGGTGAGAAAATGACTATTCAAGAGATGTTAAAAAAATTAAAGTATGAAAAAATAACACCAATTCAAGAAGGTGTTTTTAAAGCGTTTCCTTCACCTAAACATTTGGTGGGACTTGCTCCTACAGGAACAGGTAAAACACATGCATATTTACTTCCTATATTAAGTATGATGGATGTTGAACTATTCGAAGTTCAGGCATTAATTATTGTTCCAACCAATGAACTTGTCAGTCAAGTTGAAAGAATGTTATTAGATGTAACTGATGCATTTAGCGTAAAAACATATTATGGTGGAACGAATAAAATGAGGGAACAAGAATGGTTATTACGCCATCAACCTCAAATTGTGATAGCAACTCCAAAACAAATACTTGAGTATGTATTTGAATCTAAACTGTTAAAGATACATAAAACTAAGTATGTTGTATTTGATGAAGCAGATATGATGTTTGATGAAGCATTCTTGACGATGATTGATCAGATGCTAAAAGCATTAGAAAAAGCAAAGTATTTATTATTTTCTGCAACTTTAAATAGTTCGATGCAACCTTTCATTAAAAACTATTTTGGAAGTTACGATCTTGTTGATACTTCATCAAGACATGATTTAAAGATTACATATAAATTAATCAATATTAAGCATCAACCACGTTTAGACGCTCTACTTGAACTTACGAATCATATTAACCCATATCTTGCGTTTATTTTTGTATCTAAAAAAGAAAATCAAGACGTAGTTTATCAAGCCTTATTAGAAAAAAATATCCAAGTTATTAATTTAAATTCAGAAATTGGTGTTAAGAAAAGACAAAAGTTAATTGAAGAGATTCATGCACTTAAATATCAGTATGTTGTTACATCTGATTTAGCAGCACGTGGTCTTGATTTTAAAATTTCACACGTGATTCATTATGATTTACCCCATTTTCTAGAGTTTTATATGCATCGTAGTGGTCGTACAGGTAGAATGTATGATACGGGTGAAGTCATTACTTTTATGACAGTTGATGATCATCGTCGTATTGAAAAACTTAAAGAAAAGGGGATACCATTTCAAAGTTATACAATGACTAAAAGAGGTATCGAGAAAGTTGCAGTTAGAAAGACACCTATTTCTTTAGAAGAGATAAATGCAATTAGAAAGATTAAAAAACCTAAAAAAGTCACTCCAAATTATAAAAAGAAAAATGCTAAAGAAATCAAAAAAGCTAAGAATGAAGTTAGGAGAAAAAACTATGCCAATCAAAATAGGTAGTCATGTTTCCATGTCAGGTGAAAAGATGTACTTAGGTTCTGTTTTAGAAGCATTAGAATATCAAGCAAATGCATTTATGGTATACACAGGTGCACCTCAAAACACCATTCGTAAGAAACTAAGTGATTTAAGAATTGAAGAAGCAGTTAAACTTATGGAAGAAAAAGGATTATCATTTGATGATGTCGTTGTTCATGCGCCTTATATCATTAATTTAGCTAATCCAGATCAAACAAAAAGAGATTTTGCGATAGAGTTTTTAACTGAAGAAGTAAAACGAACACACGCTATGCATGCAAAACAAATTGTTTTACATCCAGGTTCAGCTGTTGGTAAAGATCGTAATCAAGCAGTTTTATGGATTGCAGAAGGTGTCAATCAAGTCATAAAAAACACACCGCACATCCCTGTTAAAATCGCATTAGAAACAATGGCAGGAAAAGGCAATGAAGTAGGTAAAACGTTTGAAGAACTAAAAGCAATCATCGATTTAATTGAAGACCAAGAAAGAGTATCTGTATGTTTTGATACATGTCATACACATGATGCTGGATATGATGTGAAAGATAATTTTAAAGGTGTTATCTCTGAATTTGATAAGATTGTAGGAAAAAAGAAAATTTCAGTTTTTCATGTGAATGATTCAAAGAATATAAAAGGTGCTGCAAAGGACCGTCATGAAAACTTTGGTTTTGGGAATATAGGTTTTGATAGTTTAATTGAAGTTATATACCATCAAGATTTTATCAATGTTCCAAAAATTCTTGAAACACCTTATATCGAGGATAAACCTCCATATCAAGAAGAAATTGAAATGATAAGAAGTAAACAGTTTGACCCAGAATTAGTCAATAAAATAAAAATAAAGTAGAGATAAGAATAAAACCCGCAAATTTTTGCGGGTTTTAGTTTTGTGTGAGTAGTTTTTCGTAAAGCTCTACGTATTTTTTTGCCATTTTGGATAAACTATGATTGACATGCATGGCTTGATGAATTAAACTTTGCCATGCATCTTTATCTTCCTTAAATAAGCTTAATGCATCTTTCATTGCTTCTCTTAATTCTTCACCATCATAATTTTTAAATGCAAATCCTACACCAATACCAGTAAACTTGTTATAAGGTGTTACAGTATCTTTTAGTCCTCCCGTTTCTCTTACAATAGGAAGAGCACCGTAACGCATAGCAATCATTTGATTTAAACCACAGGGTTCAAATAATGATGGTAACAAAAATAAGTCTGATGCTGCATATACTTTTTGAGATAATTCGTTATTGAATCCGTTTTCGTAATAAAGATGATTGGGATATTTCTTTTGCATCTCAGAGAAGTATTGTTCATATAAAGCATCACCATATCCTAAGACAACGACATTGAATAAACCATCTTTTAAAAAGTCTTCTAGAACAGGCATTAAGATATCAATACCTTTTTGTCTTGCAAATCGATGAATAAATGAAATTAATGGTAACTGGCGATTCGAATCTAATTTCAATGATTGAATAAGCATGTCTTTGTTTTTAGCTTTTCCTTCAATAAAATCATTTTCACCATAATTAACATAAATCTTTGATTTCATCGGGTCATATAAATCTTGATCTAATCCGTTTAAAATGCCATATAAATCAGATTGTCTTGCTTTCAAAGGTCCGTCTAAAGTGAAACCATAAAAACGTGTTAAAATCTCATTTCGATAGTTTTCAGATACGGTATTAATACCGTTAGCTCTCATAATACCGCATTTTAAAAAATTGACGCGATCCATATGAATATATGTGAAGTTTTTAGAATTAAATAACTTTTCAGTTTCGATGGGATAAGAACCTTGTTTTTCTAGATTATGAATGGATAGAAGTGTCTTCATCTTAGAAAATGCTGAATTCATCGAACGATATTTAACATCAAGGAAAAATGGAATTAATCCTGTTTGCCAGTCATTGGCATGAATGATTTCAACATAATCTTCTGTGAGTAACATGTATTCAAAGATTGCAAAGTTAAAAAAAGTAAACCTCATGGCATCATCTTCATAGCCATAGTAACGTTTACGATCGTACAATTCATTATTATCGACAAAGATATAGGGCACATCATCATGAATTAATTGATAGTAAGATGCCTTTTTTTCATATAACCCCATGGTAATATTGCGTTCGCCTAAGTAGGTCATCTCTTTTTGATAGGATTTAATTTGTTGATAGAATGGGGTGATGATCGTCACCTCATGACCAAGCTTACGGAGAGCCTTTGGAAGTGCTGCTGCAACATCTGCAAGGCCACCTGATTTACTGAAGGGGTAAGCTTCACCACTGCAAAATAGTATTTTCATAGTTTTATCACCTTTTATATTATTATACTGAATGTGAAGCGTTTTCACAAGTTAATAAATACTAAAATTCTTATTTGTTTTTATACGCGTAAACTGATGAACCCTTCATTGACTATAGTCAATACGTGTGATAAAATCAATATGGTTGAAAGACCACTTTTTCATTTTAAGAAGTCCATTCAAAAGGAGATATTTCATGAGACGAATTGTTGTTGTTGGTACGCAATGGGGAGATGAAGGTAAGGGTAAGATTACAGACTATTTAGCTCAAGAAGCTGATGTTGTCGTTCGTTATCAGGGAGGAAACAATGCAGGTCATACCGTTGTTTTTAACCACGAAAAACATAGTCTACATTTACTGCCTTCAGGTATTTTAAACCCAAAGATTGAAAATGTGATGGCTAATGGTATGGTGATTAATCCAAAAGCTTTTAAAGAAGAAATTAGTCGTATTAAAACAGCATTTAATCTATCTATCTCTGATCGTGCTCATATTGTTTTACCTTATCATCCTGAACTTGATAAAGCGTATGAAATGAGAAAAGGTGACGAAAAGATTGGAACAACTCATAAAGGAATTGGGCCAGCTTATACAGATAAATCTGCTAGAATTGGAATTCGTATGTCAACATTTATTGATGAGAAAAGATTTTATCATGAGCTAAAAGAACTTGTTGAGCAAAAGAATTTTGAGTTAAGTGCTTATCAACATCCGTATGTTGATTTCAATCAAATCTATGAAGAATATGTAGCTTATGCTAAAGAAATGAAACCTTATGTTAAAGATACGTCTATTCTTTTAAATCAACTTATAGAAGAGGATAAAAAGATTTTATTTGAAGGAGCCCAAGGTGTTTTACTATGTTTAGACCATGGAACATATCCTTATGTAACTTCAAGTTCACCTACGGCATCCTCTGTACCTGTTAATACAGGGATTGCTCCTTGGCTTGTTGAAGGAGCGGTCGGTGTCACAAAAGCTTATACAACACGTGTAGGATCTGGACCAATGCCTTCTGAAATTGAAGGGACGCTTGCCAATCAGATTAGAGAAACAGGACATGAATATGGAACTACAACAGGACGTCCAAGACGTATTGGATGGCTTGATACGGTTATTTTAAGACATACAAAAAGAGTTTCTGGATTAAGCTATTTAGCAGTAACACTTTTAGATGTTTTAACGGGTATTAAAGAAATAAAGATTGCAGTTAAATATGAGTTGGATGGAAAAGAAATTGATCGTATACCTGCAGATATTGAAGATTTTATGCGTGCCAAACCGATTTATATGACTGTTCCAGGTTGGATGGAAGATATTACTGGTGTTAAATCTTATGAAGAATTACCAGAAAATGCGAAAAAATATTTAGAAAAAGTGAGTGAACT
This sequence comes from uncultured Mariniplasma sp., assembly GCA_964368345.1. Taxonomy (GTDB): domain Bacteria; phylum Bacillota_I; class Bacilli_A; order Acholeplasmatales; family Acholeplasmataceae; genus Peloplasma. Next base: position 7,982 of record CAYJBI010000038.1, read on the forward strand.
TGTAGGTGTTCCTATTGGGATATTTTCAGTAGGTCCTGATAGAAATCAAACGATTATGGTTAAGTCATTCTTTAAATAAGGGGTATCAATATGATTAGTCGGTATCAAAGAGATGTTATGAAGAATTTATGGAGTGATGAACATAAATTTAATACATTCTTAAAAGTTGAGTTAGCAGCAAGTTATGCGTGGATGAAGTTTGGTCTTTTTGATGATAAAACGTATCAACTAATAAAAAGAGCAACGTTTCAATTAGATGACATTAGTAAACTTGAAGAAGAGACGAAACATGATGTGATTGCATTTACGAGGGCTGTTTCTAAATCGCTTGGTGATGAAAAGAAATGGTTTCATTATGGACTTACATCAACCGATATTGTTGATACAGCACAATCATTGATTTTAAAAGATGTTAATCAAATCATTCTTGATGATATCGAACTTTTTATGGAAGTTCTTAAAGCACATGCATTTCAATATAAAAATACACCTGTTATGGGAAGAACACATGGCATTCATGCTGAAATAACTTCGTTTGGATTAAAATTTGCATTATATTATGAAGATTTCAAACGTTTAAAACAAGTGTTTTTACATGCATCCGAACAACTTTCTGTCGTTAAGTTGTCTGGTGCGGTTGGTAATTTTTCAGGAAATGATCCTAAAATACAAAACATTGCAGCTAAAATGCTTGGATTAAAAGAAGCACATATTGCAACACAAACACTTCAAAGAGATCGTCATGCACATTACATGTCTAGCTTAGCTCTTATTGCAAGTGAACTTGAAAAGATTGCGATTGAAATAAGACATCTTGCACGAACTGAAGTTCAAGAAGTAAGTGAGTATTTTAGTGAGAACCAAAAAGGATCCTCAGCAATGCCTCATAAGAGAAATCCTATTTCGAGTGAAAATATTTCTGGGTTATCTAGAGTTGTTAGAGGATATATGATGTCGAGTTATGAAAATATTAGTTTGTGGCATGAAAGAGATATTTCTCATTCTTCAGTAGAACGAATTATTTTAGCAGATGCGACATCACTTGTTGATTATATGCTTAATCGATATCAACAAACATTAAGAGACTTAAAAGTTTTTCCAAAACGAATGATGGAAAATATCAATTTAACAGAAGGTGTCGTATTTGCACAAAGTGTATTATCTCTATTAATTCAAAAAGGTATGTTAAGAGAAGAAGCGTACGATTTAATTCAAAAAAAGGCTTATCAAGCACTTGAAGATAAAGTTTCATTTGAATCACTTTTGCTTGAGGATAAAAATCTTAGTCACATGATTAATCAAGAAGAGATGAAGATGATTTTTAATCTTGAAAAGCATTTGATACACGTTGATGAAATCTTTGAAAAGGTCTTTGGGTCTCATATTTTATCATAATTCATAAACTTTAGGTTTAAGATTGAAAGATTTGAATGTTTTGTGCTATAATGACGATTAGTCAAACGAGGAGGAATTACTTAACATGGCAAGATCTAACACAGCAAAACCAGTCAAAGTCGACAAGTACAATAAGAATCAAAATAAGGTGCATCCAATCACTTGGATATCCATCGCTGGATTCTTCGTGATCATACTTGCGATATTTCTGATATTTTCACCAACGAATCAAGAAAAAATTTATAAGGCATATACTGCAATGGGCGTAACTACAATGCCTGAGGATCATCCGTTATATCAAGTGACTTATGATGGAAGTCTTTTCAAAAAGGGTCTAAAGGATATTTTAGAAAAAGAAGAAGTGGTTATATTATATATCGGATACGCAGCATGTCCCAATTGTCAATCACATGTCACTCCAATTTCTACATATTTCTCATCAACAGGTATGAATGAGTATACCGATCATGTTTATTATTTAGATACGACGCAAGATGTTAAAGGTTTTGATGCGCTTGCAGCAAAATACTCACAAATCGTTGATTCAACACCACAAATCATGGTCTTTGTTGATGGCGAAATCGTAAAACTATATACACCAGAAACAGCAGATACATCAACACCCGCTTTAATTAATCGTAACATGAGAACTTTTTACGAAGATTCCATCGCATTAATAAATGAGTAAAAAAGCACAACGTGCTTTTTTTGATTAAAGGACAAACTTATGATAGAAGCATTTAAAAAAGATTTAAAGGTTGTTTTAGAAGAAAAACTAAATATCAAAAACATTGTCATTGAAGAACCTAAAAGAGGTAATGCAGATCTTTCGATTCCTCTTTTTGCATATGCCAAAGAAATGCAGACTAACCCAATGGCTGTCTTTAATCAGTTTAAAGAAGTCATAGATCAAGATAAACGAATTTCAAGCGTTGAATTTTTAAATGGTTTTTTAAATATTTATTTGAATCGCCGTCATTTTGCATATCCACTTATTAAAGAAATTATTGATAAGAAAGATCTTTTTGGTAATTTAGAAGTTGGATTAAATGAGACGGTTGTTATGGATTATTCATCACCCAATATTGCTAAATCGTTTGGTGTTGGGCATCTTCGTTCAACGGTGATTGGTAACGCACTTAAAAATATTTATAAGAAGTGTGGATATCATGTGGTTGCGGTTAATCATTTAGGTGATTGGGGTACACAATTTGGTAAAATGATTGTTGCTTATAAGCTATGGGGAAATGATGATGAAATTAAACAAAATCCGATTGCTGAGCTTCAAAAACTTTATGTCAAATTCCATGATGCTGAAAAAGAAGATTCTACACTAGAAGATCAAGCAAGAGAAGTATTTAAATCACTTGAAGAGGAAAATGAAGAATATCTTCGTTTATGGACGTGGTTTAAAGAGGAATCACTTAGAGAATTTATGGATATGTATGACCTCTTAGGTGTTGAATTTGATTCGTTTGATGGTGAAGCTTTTTATAATGATAAAATGGATGAAGTTGTTTTAGAATTAGAACAAAAAGGTCTACTAAAAGTTGATAATGGTGCAACCATTGTTGAACTTCCAGGTGATTTACCACCAGCATTAATTAAAAAGACAGATGGTGCAACTCTCTATATCACACGTGATTTAGCTGCGATTATGTATCGTCATAAAACATATCAGACCAATCATATTTTATATGTGGTCGGTAATGAACAACAACTTCACTTCAAACAGTTAAAAGCTGTGACAGATTTAATGGGTTATCATTTTGAAATTGAACACATTAACTTTGGTTTAGTTCTTATTGATGGGAAGAAAATGTCAACACGAGGTGGTAAGTTTAAGAGACTTGAGGATGTCATCGTACAAGCAATAAGCGATGCAAAAGAAGCTATATCTGAGAAGAATCCTCATCTTAAAAACCAAATGGAAGTAGCAAAAGCAGTTGGTGTTGGAGCTATCATATTTAATGATTTAAAGAATGAACGTCATTTAGATGTTGATTTTAACTTAGCCAACATGCTAAAGTTTGAAGGCATGACAGGACCATATTTACAATATAGTTCTGTTAGAATCGAATCTATTTTAAAAGAAAATGAATTAAATGAAGATTTGTTAGATGAATCATATTATCTCGAAGATCATTATTTTGAAGTTATTAAACTACTAGCACAGTTTCCAACCATTCTACTAAAAGCAAAAGATAATAATGCACCAAGTCAAATTGCACGGTATATTACATCTCTAGCTCAAGCATTCAATAGTTTTTATGGTAAACAACGTATTATTGTTGAAGATGAAGGTCATAAACAAGCAAATATGTATTTTATAAAAGCAATTCAAAATGTTATTAATGAGGGGTTAAGAATTTTAGGTATTACCCCACTTAAAGAAATGTAAGAAAATGAATTGATTTAATAAGACTTCCATGTTATTATAATTTTGCTGCAAATAAAAAACGACCCCCAAGGTCGTTAAATACCCCGCGTGATGAAATTGGTAGACGTGCCAGACTCAAAATCTGGTGGATGAATAA
>CAYJBI010000039.1:0-11552 GCA_964368345.1 uncultured Mariniplasma sp.
ATTTAACATTGATAGTAAGAAAAAAGGGTTTTTCAACCGTTTATTTTCACAGGACAAAAAGAAAGAGAAAAGAAAAAATGAATTATCAAGACGCATTTTCCCTGATGAAGAAACAAAAAATGTCACCGAAGATGACATTTTAGATAATCAAATTAAATTATTAAAGACAATATTTAAATAGTTTCTTCTTCATCATTTACAAACTCAAATGCTGGTTTAGCATGTGGTAAACTTGGGAAAATTTTTGATGTAAACATAATACCATTGATATGATCGAATTCGTGTTGGAAAACAATTCCTACATAACCACTTAGTTTTAATTCGACAGGGATTAATTCATCTTTCTCAATATCATAGTTCAATGCTTCAAAAACCACTGAACCGTATCTTGGTGTGAGACCCACAGTTTCACGGTCTACTGATAAACATCCTTCTCCACCAGGAACATAAATAAGATCAAGTGTTTTTGATTTTAAGACAGGATTAACAAGAGCATAAGAGTAAAGAGTACCATCAAAATCTCTTACATGTACTGCAAACATTCGTTTGGACTGATTAATTTGTGGTGCTGCAATACCTACAGCGGGACGCAATTCATAGCGTTCAGCGATTTCATCATTTTGTGAATTGATCACATATTGTAATAGATCTTTAAGTATTTTTTTGTCAGTTGATGATAAAGGTAAATGAACTTCTTTAGCGACTTTCGTTAAAGTTGGATGACCTTCTCGGATGACATTTTTCATGGTTAACATAGACATACACCTCTCTTTTAGTATATCATAAGGAGTTAATGAATGCGTATAGATAAGTTATTAAGTCAATTAAAATATTGCACGAGAAGCGAAACAAAAAGGTTCTTAAACGAACATGTTGTTTTAGTCAATCAAAAACGTATTTCTCATACAAAAGAAGATGTTGACCCAACAATTCAATCAATGACAATTGATGATACACCAATTTTTTATAAAGAAGTTATTCATTTAATGATGTATAAACCAAAAGGCTATTTATCAGCAAATAAAGATAGTTTACATCCATGTGCTGTTGACTTGATTCAAGATCCTTATGATCGCTATGAATATAAGATTGCTGGTAGATTAGATTTAGATGCTGAAGGTTTGCTTATTTTAACAACATCTGGTATTTTAGTACATGGCATAACTTCTCCAAGACATCATCTTCCAAAGATCTATGAAGTGTTACTAGATAAAGCTTTTGATAATGAACGTGAATTGTTAGAAGGCGTCCCAATTCTTGACGGAAAAAATCAAGAATATCTTGCAAAAGCACTCAGTATATCTTATGTTGGTGACAAAATTCACTTAACGATTGATGAAGGTAAATTTCATCAAGTGAAACGCATGTTTGAAGCACTGGGTTATAATGTCATTAATCTCAAACGCGTTCAAATAGGTAAATTAAAATTAGGAAATCTTAAACCAGGAATGTATCTTGAGTTTAATGAGGAGGATTTATATGACTGATATCGTTATTCAAGCCTTTTTAGTGCTTGATGAAATAAAAAAAGATCCCAAATATCTTTTGATGAAACAGCTTGATTTACAAATTGGAAAACTGTATCCAAATGAAATCAAAGCTTTTCAGGATTCTAAGAAAGTTTATGATGAAGTTATGGCAACTGGTGGTAGTTATCATCCTGATTTCAAGGATGTTGTTCAAAAGTTTTCAAAAGCTAAATCAGTTCTCTATGGTAAAAATGAAGTTTCATTATATTTTCAAACTGAAAAAGAACTTCAAGAAGAGATTAATTCATTTTTAAAAGAGATGACTGATTCGATATCATCATTCATTAAAACGCCGGATAAACTAGGTATCGTACAAAAAGGAGGAAGTTGTCATGTACGCTAATCGTATGCAATACGTTGTTTTTTATCAAGGTAAACAAGTGTTAGAAAAATTAAAGACACTTCCAGTAGATATTGCATTTATTTCTGAGAAGCAAGGGTATGCAGTATGTTATGGAGACAAAGAAATTGAACCACAACTTAAAAAACAACTGAAAGATGTTAAAGGATTTAAGCATTTAGGGACTTCACAGACATTTGATGCAAATTTGAATTTTTAACGTGTTAAGCAAAAACACTTGACACCAAGAAATAAAACGTTATAATAGTAATGGAATTAATTTTATTTATAGAAAGAGAGTGAACAACATGGCCGTAAAAATTCGTTTACAACGCTTTGGTTCGAACAAAGCACCATTTTACAGAGTCGTAGCAAGTGAATCTAACAGATCCAGAGATGGTAAGTTTTTAGAAATCGTAGGAACATATGATCCCCTTAAAGGCATTGTGAATATCGATGGAGAAAAAGTACAAAAATGGATGGGTAATGGTGCACAACCAACAGAAACTGTAAAGAGCTTATTAAAGAAATACAGCGTTTTAAAATAGTCGAAGGGGGAACAAATCATGGCGGTTGATTTTGAAAAACTGATCAAAAATATGATAATGCCATTAGTCGTTAACCCGGATGATGTTTTAGTTAAAATCTTGTCAACAGATGATGATACGATCACGATTCAGCTTTTAGTTAATGAAGCAGATTTAGGACGTGTTATTGGTAAAGGTGGCAAAATTGCCAGTGCTATGCGGACGATTGTTTACGCTGGAGCTTCTAAAGAAGGAAAACGCGTACAGATCGATATTGACTCATTTTAAACATGGGCAAGTATCACATTGGTCATATAACAAATACACACGGCATTAGGGGAGAGGTTAAAATCTACAATTATAGTGATTTTAACCGCTTTTTCGTTGGAGCTAAGCTCTATGTTGAGTATAAAGGTGTAAAAACCTATTTTCAAATTGAAAGAGTTAGAATTCAAAATAATTTATATATTGTTAAGTTTAAGAACTTTGATAATATCAATGACATTCTTATGTTCAAAGGATATGATGTTTATTCGGATGATGATGTGACAGATGAACTTGAAGAAGATGATTATCATTATCTATCATTAATCGATAAACTATGTTATACTCCTGAAGGGACATTTCTCGGGACTGTGGAGAGTGTCGTTCCTGTGCCTCAGGGACATTTGTTAGAAATTAGAACAAAGGAAGAAAAACGTGTTTTAGTTCCTTTTATTAAGAACTTTATCAAAGATGTTAACGATGAAAAAATCATTATTGAACCTATTGAGGGATTAATATGAAGATTGACATTATTACCATCTTTCCTGAATTTTTTGATGCCTTTTTGAGAACTTCAATCATCAAAAGAGGAATTGAAGATGGCTTTATCGATATTAAAACACATCAATTAAGGGACTATAGTAGCCTAAAACATAATCGTATTGATGATACACCATATGGTGGTGGAGCTGGTATGCTCATGATGTTTCCACCTTTTTATGAAGCGATAAAAACACTTAAATTAAGTGATTCCCACATCATTATGACTTCACCACAAGGACACCTATTTAATCAATCAAAAGCAATTGAACTATCAAAAAAGAAACATTTAATCATTCTTTGTGGTCATTACGAAGGTATTGATGCACGTGTTGAGGCATTAATCGATGAAGAAGTATCAATAGGTAATTATGTCTTAACTGGTGGCGAGATGCCAGCTATGATTATCTCTGATGCAGTTTCTCGTTTGGTTCCAGGTGTGATTCATGAAGAATCAAGTGAAACAGATTCTCTTCAAAATGGCTGGTTGAAGTATCCACAATATACCAAACCTGAGAGTTATGAAGGATATTCGGTTCCAGAAGTTTTGTTATCCGGCCATCATCAGAATATTGAGAATTGGCGTAAAGAACAGTCTGTTATAAGAACATGGAAGAAAAGACCTGATCTTATTCAAGAGATTGAACTTACTAAAGAAGAAAAAAATATCATTCAAAAAGCAAGCAAAGAAAACAAATGATGTTTTCAAATACTTGCTTTTTTTGTATATTAAGTATATGATATTATAGATGATTATAAAATAATCAGGAAGAAGTAAACAATGACAAATTCTACAAAAAAGTCGACAATTAAATCATTTATTCTAGAACTACTTATTGTGGTGTCAATTGTTTTCACATTGGATACCATCTTTATTATTCGGTATGATTTTCATGTTTCTTTCAATCATTGGGTGATTGCTTTTTTTAATGTCATGCTTGCAGTAGCAATCATTGCATTTGTCAAAAACCCTAAAAAACGATATCTTATGTATTTGTTGTTTATTGCGATTATGGCAACTTTTTTTGTCACGGATAGCGTCTTATATTTCTTTAAAAAAGATGTTACTTCCGTTGCTATGTTATTAGAATCATTTAAAAACACGATGAAGATAGGTCTTAAATATGATCCCCGTTTTGCATATTCTATTTTTCAGTGGCTTATGATTTTAGCATTTGTTGTTTTGATGGCAGTGTTTCTTAGATGGGTTATTAAAAAAAATAATCAAACCACAAATCAAGTCAAATCACGCTTATCTTATCTCATTATTGCCTTGTTAGGCGTTATATTTGCGCCAACGATTGTTAATGAAACAGATAAATTATTGTTTAACACACCAGCTGATAAAGCATTATTTGTTCAAAAGTTTGGTTCAATTACTTATCATGCCAAAGACATTGTAATGTACACTACAAATGCAATCAAACCTCTTATATTTAAAGATGACTATCTCTTAGATATTAATGATCAAGTATCCGATGAGTTTTCAACACCTTCTGATTATTATGGTATTGCTGAAGGAAAAAATGTCATCATGATTATGTGTGAAACGTGTGAAGAATATGCATTTACTCCTGAATATACACCTAACTACTATAGATTACGTGATCAAAGTGTGTACTTTACAAACTTCTTTTCTGCAGCCAAATTAAATTATACGTATGATGCTGAGTTTAAATCACTAACATCACTCATGTATTATCAAAGCGATAACTATATGTATTCTCGTGCCAATAATGCATATCCTACAAGTATTCCATCGATGTTAAAAGAAGTAGGATATACAGCTCACTCATTCCATAACTATTTCGAAGAGTTTTTTAATCGAGATAAGATGCATCTAAGTTTAGGTTTTGAATCCTTTTATGCATTTGAAGGTTTAGGGATTGAAGAAAGCGATTCATGGCCACTTGATACCGTATTATTTGAAACCTATAAAGATAGAATTGTACCTGTTCAAGAAAATCCATTTTATAGTTTTATTATTACTGTGACGCCACATGGCCCACATAATGAATATCGTGAATCTTTGAAGAAGTATTATGATATTCTTGATAATGATCCATTATATGAAAATGAGTCCATTGAGTATAAAACAATAACTGCAGCTCAGATGAATTTTGATGAAGGGCTTGGCATTCTTTTAGATGATCTTGAACAAAAAGATTTATTGGATGATACAGTCATTCTCATGTATAGTGATCACAAAAATTATTCATCTCAAGATTTAACTATTTTAAAAACGCCAAACGCAGATATTCCATATGAAATCGAAAAAGTTCCTTTTCTTATGTATGTTCCTGGTTTAGAAGTTGGAGAAAACATATTATTATCATCACATTATGATATTGCACCTACGTTATTGGACCTTTTAGGTATATCCGCATATAAGGATCTCTATTATGGTCAAAGTATATTTGCGAGTGATCGTGATGATCGACCGATTATATTGACTTATTCAAATTGGATTTCACCTTCTTATCGTGTGGAACTTGGTAAAGTTGTTTATGGAGATGCAGACGAAGAGGAAATATTTAAACAAAAAGAATCGATATATCAAACAATTCAACTTCACGAAAAAATCTTTTTTTCTGATTATTTTAGAACACCTAATCCATTCTATACACTTGAAACAATGGTAGATGAAATTGAATAGAAAAAGTGTTGCATGTTTTACATAACTTTGTTATAATATAAAAGCCGTATTAAATTATTTATGCACAATGGTCCGCTGTCAAACGACATGAACATTGGAAGAAAGAGAGTGAGTCGAACATGTCAAGATTAAAAGGACAAGCATTGATTGCTGAAATTACTAAACAGTATATCAAAGAAGTACCTACCTTCTATCCTGGTGATACCGTTAAGGTATATGTCAAGATTAAAGAAGGAAATCGCGAACGTATTCAGTTATTTGAAGGTCTAGTCATTAAAAGACAAGGCGGAGGAATTTCTGAAACATTTACCGTTCGTAAGATATCCTACGGTATTGGTGTAGAACGTACTTTCCCAGTACATACACCATCAATTGACCGCATTGAAGTTGGTCGTGTCGGTAAGGTTAGAAGAGCTAAGCTTAACTACATCCGTACATTGTCAGCCAAGGCATCAAGAATTAAAGAAAAGCGGTAAAAAGATAAAGAGGCAAATTTTGCCTCTTTATTTTTTCTTTATATACTCAGTTTTAAGTTTACTTAAATACTTTTTTGGATTGCGTGTATAATAAATATGTTTGATTAATCGCATTAAATCATCAGGATTATCTGATGGAATAACGATATCAGAAATTTCTTTAACATTCCGATCAGCACTCATGAGTGCAATAGAAAAATCACTATCTTTCATCATCTCAATATCGTATGATTTTGAACCAAACGCGATAACAAATTTCTCAGGATGTCTACTTAGAAAAGAATCTAAAGCAATTTTTTTTGAGGTTTCTGATGTATATATTTTCAAAAAATAATAATCTTCTTTTTCAGAATATGGATAGACTTGGCAAGTAATCTCATTTGAAAAAAGTTCGTGTAATTTTAAAGCGTAAGAATCAACTGTTTCTTTTTTATCAATGACGATATAGAAAATAGCGTCTTCAATATCACTAATAACCCCTTTAATATGATTTCTAAAATAATCGTTTTTACGATCTAAAAAGAATTTTTCTTCAGCTTCATTTTCAAATGCAGTGTGATAAATTGAAAGTGCTTGATCGATAATGGTGTACGTGAATACATTTCTATTTAGTTTTGTAAAAAACGAGTTTATTCCAATTTGAACTTCTTTCGTAATATGTTTTACATCGAGAAATTTTTCATGCTCTATATCGTAACAAACAGCCCCATTCATAATCATTAGTTCTAGTTTTAAAGGGATTCCACTGAGTATTTTAGACAAAGAAGCAGGTGTTCTTGTTGTAGAAATCGTGAAATTTAGACCATCTTGAATAAGTGATGTTAATGTGTAAGTAGTAAATGGGGTTAACTTTTTACTAGCTGTCAAAAGACACTGATCAAGACCTGTTACGAATAGAATATTCTTATTGTGAAATCGGATGAAATGGAAATTATTAATAAGAAGTGCAACCAGCACACCAATAATCGTAGATGATATACGATTAATTGCAAAATAAACGACAGGTAGATTATTTCTTAAAGAAATCATAACACTGAGATAAGTAAGCGTAGAGACGAAAACCAAATCGTGTTGTTTAATTTTCACAAGAAACGAAATGAGTAGTATGATAAAAAATGCAGTTAATGCATATAAAACGATCATATTCATAATCAAACCATAGCGAGTTATAATATAATCACTTAAAAAGCGTTCATAACATAGAACTATAACCATACCAAATAAACCACCAAAGATAGAACCTAAAGAACGGACTCTTGCTTGTGAAAATGATTTTGAGTTTTCACGTTGCATGGAATAAACAGCTGCAATTCCCGCAAAAAAGGGTGAGTACCATGTTGTAGCAAATGTAGGTGAGATATAATATAGAACGATATTAATAGATAATGTTATTAGAACTGCAATCGCGGTCTTAATGGTTCTTAAACCAATTTTTGGCATATATCCTCCATCTCAATAGACAATGATAGTCCATTGGTATTTCATATAAACAACAACATTATAGCACTTTCAAGTCTACTTGCAAGATGCAGATAGCAATTAAATGAATAAAAAATATATAATTATAGGGTGATAATAGAAGAATCAAAAGAAAAAAATGTAAGCGAATGAAACAATTTTCATAAAAGACTTGAAAGCCTTTACATTCTATGATATAATGAAAGCCGAATATGAATAAAAAACGAGGTGAATTTGATGAGTAATGCAACTATTTATGATGTTGCTGGTGCAGCGGGTGTATCACTTGCAACAGTATCTCGCGTTCTCAATAATCCAGAAAAAGTTAAAGAAGAAACTAGACAACGTGTTTTAAAAGTCATCAAAGAACTTGGATATCGTCCTAATGTCATTGCAAGAGGTCTTGCAAGTCGTAAAACGACGACTGTAGGGGTTGTCATTTCCGATGTCACTAGAGCTTCTGTGGCTGAAATGCTTGGTGGAATTAGCGATATTGCTCAAAACTATAAATACTCCATCAAATTATTTGCGATTAGAGAAGATATGGATGTTATGGATACACTTCATGATATCGTTGCTGAACAAGTCGATGGTCTCCTCTATTTAAATGATGAATTAAATGAAAAGCGCGTTGATGAAATCAAACGCATATTTAATTCAAATGGCATTCCTTATGTTTTCGCAAATGTTGTTTCTGAAGATCCAGATGTTCCTACTGTTTCCATTGATTATGAAAAAGCAGGCTATGAAATCACTAAAATGATGATTAATGATCATAGACAGAATATTTATTTACTATCTACAGCACGCCGTTATTCTGTTAACGATAAAAAGGAAGCAGGATACACTAGAGCTATGGAAGAAGCAGGACTTGAACCTAAGATTTTTAGAACAAGCGGAGATACAAATATTAATAGACAACATTTTTCAACTTTCTTTGCTGATAAGAAGATTGATGCTGCGATTGGTGTGAGAGATTCTATTGCTGTATCATTTATGAATATTGCAAGAGATAATGGTCGCTTAGTACCTAGAGATTTAGCAGTTGCTGGATTCCAAAATACAAAGTATGCACTTTTATCAAGACCAACATTAACATCGATTGATATTCCTGTATATGATATTGGAGCAGTTTCAATGAGATTACTGACGAAACTTATGAATCAAAAAGATGTTGATAATATTAGAATTACACTTCCACATTACATTGTGAAGCGACAAACAACAAACTAAATCGATCGATGATATAATTTTAAGTAGAGACTTGAATGCCTAATATAGAGACCTCATGAGGGTGTAACATGAGGAGAAAACGGGACTTGAAATACAGTTATGGAGATCACTTTTCTAAAGTGCCAGGATTGTTCCTGGAACTAAGGTGGTACCGCGGAACTTACTTTCGTCCTTAGATTCTATAATCTAGGGGCGATTTCTATTTTGAAGAGAGGATGTTTTTATTCATGAATTTATATGATGAATTATTATGGAGAGGTCTTATAAAGGATGTATCCAATGAAGAAAAGGCTCAAAATTTACTTAATAATGAGCAAATAAAGTTTTACTGTGGATTTGATCCAACAGGTGAATCGCTTACTGTTGGGCATCTTGTTCAAGTGGTTAGAATGATGTTACTAGAAAAATACGGACATACACCGATTGTATTAATCGGAGGTGCAACTGGTTTGATTGGAGATCCTAAGCAAACTTCAGAAAGAAAATTATTAACACTTGAAGAGTCACTTCAGAATGCAGAAAAGATAAAAATACAACTACAGAAATTTTTAAATCCAGAAAAAGCTATTTTTGTTAATAATTATGATTGGATTGGAAAGATTGATATGATTTCATTTTTGCGAGATTATGGGAAACACTTTTCAATTAATTACATGATTGCAAAAGATACTGTACAAAAAAGAATGGATGTCGGCATTTCATATACTGAGTTTTCTTATATGCTTATTCAAGCGATTGATTTCTTGCATCTATATCGAACACACGAATGTAAATTACAATTTGGTGGATCGGATCAATGGGGGAATATTACAACAGGTTTAGAATTAATCCGTAAGCTTGAAGGCGAAAACAGTCAAGCGATTGGTTTATCCTCACCCCTCTTATTAAAGGCAGATGGAACAAAATTTGGTAAGAGTGAATCAGGTACGCTATGGTTAGATGGTGAGTTAACCTCACCTTATGAAGTTTATCAGTACTTCTTTAATGCATCTGATTTAGATGTGATCAATTATTTAAAAACGTTAACTTTACTTGATCAAAGAACGATTGAAGAACTAGAAAAACAAATGAAGGAAAAACCTGAAGAACGTATGGCACAAAAGAAGCTTGCTCAAGAAGTAGTCAGACTTATTCATGGTGAAAAAGCGCTTCAACAAGCGCTTAAAGTAACAGAAGCATTATTTTCAGGGGATTTTCAGGGTTTAGATGAATTAGAACTTAAGATGCTAACTAAAACACTAGATACGGTTGAAATCAATGAACCCAAACCTTTGATTGATTTACTTGTCGATTCAAAATTAGCACAATCTAAACGTGAATCAAGACAGTTTATTCAAAGTGGTGCCATTATTGTTAATGAAACAAAAATAGATCAGCTTGATGCACTGATTACTCAAGAACATACGCTCTACAAGCGCTACATCATTTTACGTCGGGGTAAGAAAAAATACGCAATGATTCTCTACGTATAAATAAGGAGAATAACATATGGACATACTACTATATAATCCGCTATCAAGAAATGGAAAAAATGATAAGTTCATTCAAAAGATTATTCATAAACTAAAGAAGAACGGGAATCCAGTTGTTAGTTATAGTATTTTAGCTATTGATGATGTCAATCTCTTTCTTTCTGGTTGTAATGATGAGGATCGAATTATTGTTGTAGGTGGTGATGGAACCATTAACCATTTAGCTAATCGAATCTATGGTTTATCGTTTTCACAAGAATTATGTATGTACCAGGCAGGAACAGGAAATGACTTTATTCGTTCGTTAAAGACTAAGGATAAAATTGTACCAATCAAAGAATATCTTAAAGAGTTACCAAGGGTAACATTCCAAGATAAAAATCGTTATTTTTTAAATGGTGTTGGTGCTGGTCTTGATGGATTGATTGCATACCTCGTGAATCATTCTAAGTATAAGAAGAACAAGATTAATTATTTCAGACATGCGTTTGAGGGGTTTGCAAAGTTTAAACCAATCTCCGGTACAATCACGATTGATGAAGAAACATTTAAAGAAGAAAGACTTTGGTTTGCAAGTATGATGAATAGTGCGTATTTTGGTGGTGGAATGAAAATTGCGCCTCAAGCAAATCGTCATGAAAAAGATTTACAGCTAGTTATTGTAAAAAATATACCTAAATGGCTATTGATTATTATTTTCCCTACCATCTATCTAGGTTGGCATACCATTTTTAAGAAGTATGTTAAAATTTATAAAGGTCAAAATATTCAAATTCAATTTGATAAGCCAACATACTTACAAATCGATGGTGATGTTGAATATCCAATTGATGGATTCAAAGTATCTGCGAGTAAATAAAAAGGAGAAATTCTCCTTTTTTTACTTAATACGACCCAACCCTATTTTTTTGTATACTTTTTGAAGTTTTCTACCTGCAATAAATCTTGCACGATCTGCACCACGATTTAAGATATCATCTAATTTTGAATCATTAATGATTTGAAAATATTTTTGTTGAATGGGTCTTATGGTATCAACAACAATCTCTGCTAAATC
>CAYJBI010000040.1:0-11369 GCA_964368345.1 uncultured Mariniplasma sp.
AACGATATCATCTAAAAAGGTATGACATATGCCATCTTCTTTTCCAGCATCATTTAATCGTTTGACGATTCCATGCTTATTGACATCGATATCTCCAAAATTGGTTTGACCAATCGTTCCATATAACCCTGATACATCAAGTCCCATTGTTTCATCAATACCAAATAAACCTAAATCTTGATAAATGATTTCTTGAATCGGTCCTTGAAACATTTTTTCTTCTGCCAAACGATCAATTTCACATGCAAGTTGAACATGATGAAAAACATCTCTTAATGATAAAATCTTTTCAACTGATTCCATACATAGTTCTCTTGAAACGTTGTCTGAGTAGCGTGATTGTTGTTTGTAACTGATTTCTGCGATTGACTCTAAAGTTACACCACGTTTTAGTAAGATTTTTTTGTTTAGTTCAAACATTTCCTGACGCGTATAAATCACTTTTTTCTTTGAATCTTTGTCGCTCATATGTTAGCTCCCTTCTTGGAAAACATCACCTTGTTTTATGATGTTTTGGCCGTTTAAAAAGTCTTTGACGGCCATGACTTTCTTACCTGGTGCTTGAATTTGCAAAATTTCGATGGAACCATCCACTGTTTTAATGATGAGTTGTTTTTTTGCTACAAGAATTGTTCCAGGTACTGCCTTATCGTCTATTATATCACTTTTTTGTGCCTGATAGAACTTGAGTGTCGCATTTTTTATAAATGCAGTTGCACCAATATCTGGTGATAAACCTCGAATACGATTAATGATTTGTTCTGAAGTTTGTTTGAAACTTATCCATTCATCTATTTGTTTTAAGGTATATGCAAATGAAACTTGGTTGATATCTTGAGGTTTTCTTTCTATTTTATTTTGATTGACATCTTCTAAAACTTCATTAAGAAGTCTAGCACCTAAATATGAAAGTTTAATAGATAAGCTTTGATAATTATCTTTAGGTTCTATAGGTATAGCTTCCTGTTTGATCACATCTCCTGAATCCATTTGATATGCCATATACATAATGGTGACACCCGTTTCTGTTAAGCCATCAAAGAGTGCATACTGAATAGGTGCGCCACCACGATATCTTGGTAATAACGATCCGTGGACGTTAATTGCTTTTACTTGATCTAAAAGTTTTTTGGGAAGCATTTGACCATATGCAGCAGTTACAATCAAATCAGGTTCTAATTGAATAATTTTATCGTAGTCATTTTTTAAACTTACAGGCTGAAAAACAGGGATACTTAATGCAATAGCTTTTTCTTTTAAAGGTGAGGGCGTTAGTATTTTTTTTCTTCCTACTTCCCTATCTGGTTGTGTGACAACGAGTAAAACAGTGTGTTTTTTAATTAACATTTCAAGTATGGGTACTGCAAAATAAGGTGTTCCCATCATAACTATTTTCATTTTTTCACCTACCATGTATCGAGCGTTGGATGAAAACTAATCGATACTTCTTTAGTTTTCATTTCTTCAATGAGTTCAAATAAGTTAGATAAATCTCTATCTTTATATTTAAGTGTTAATGTAAAGCGATAATGATCCTTTATTTTTTTAATTAAAGCTTGAGAAGGACCTAAAACATCGAAACCATAGGGAATTAATGCTTTTTTAAACATAAATGCTTTTTGATAAGTTTTTAAAAAACTCATTCCAGAAAATAAAAGTTGTGATGTCTGATTGAAGGGTTGATATCCTAATAATTTTCTTTGATACAGAGCTTCTTTATAAAAATCATCATATCCTCCGTTTAAACTTTTGATTGAGACATGATTTAAATCATATCCTTGGATAATGGCCTCACCTTGAAGATGCCTTCCTGATCGACCTGTTACTTGGGTAAGTAACATAAATGCTTTTTCTGAACTACGATATGAAGGTATTTTATGAAGCATATCTGCAATTAAAACACCGACTAAAGTAACCTTTGGAAAATCAAGACCTTTCGAAACCATTTGTGTACCTATTAATATATCCGCCTCTTCATTTCTAAAGTCATTCCAGATGACTTCATGGGCTTGTTTGGTCTTCATGACTGACTGATCCATTCTAAGTATTTTAGCTTGTGGCATAAGCTTTTTTAATTGTTCTATGACATATTCAATTCCTATACCAACTTCTTTAATCTTTGGTTCATGACAAAAATGACAAGTGGCTTCAAAGGGTTCTTCATAACCACAGTATGGACACTTTAAAATCTTTTTATCTTTATAAAATACAAGAGATACATCGCAATGTGAACATTTAGGTACATCACCACAAGCACGACACATCACAAAAGGAGCATATCCCTTTCGATTAATTAAAAGAATAGTTTGTTCTTTTTTGACTATTCTTTCTTTAATAGCTTGAATTAACAGCCTAGAAAAAATGGAATAATGCTTACTTTTAAGTTCCTCTTTCATATCCACAAATGTTAATTTGGGAAGCGCTAGATTAAAGGGGCGCTTTGTAAGTTCAAGAAGTGAATAATCTTTAATATCTGCATGATACATCGAAGTTATAGATGGTGTAGCTGAGCCTAAGACGACAGGAATGTTTTTGATGCGCGCTCGTTCCAAAATGAGTTCTTTTGAATCATAATAAACACCTTCATTTTGAATATAGCTATCATCATGCTCTTCATCCATAATAATTAGTTTTAAATCTTGTATAGGTATGAAAACTGAACTTCGTGTACCTAGAATGATGTTTGCTTGACCGCTTATAATTGTGCGATATTCATCATAACGTTCACCCTTGGATAATCCAGAATGATAAATAGCCACATGATCAAATAATGATTTTAATCGTTTAGCCATTTGAGGAACCATTTGGATTTCAGGAACAAGTATCAACACTCTTCCTTGATTTTTTAATATATGTTCGATGACTTTCAAATAAACCTCTGTTTTTCCAGAACCTGTGATCCCTTTAAGTAGAAAAACTTCATTTTCATGTGCTTGATTAATCATATAGACAGCATCTTTTTGTTCATCAGAAAGATGAATAACTTCATTGACTAATTCAAAATGATGTTGGATTTCTCTACGAACATCATGCTCTTCTTCTAAAAACACATGATGTTTAGATAATGTTTTAATCATTGATTCAGTAAAACCCAAATCAAGTAATTCTTTTTTAAAAAATGACTTTTCATCATCTTTAATATCATCAATCATTGGATACAAACCGATCTTTGTGTATCTGTGATCTTTATTATATGTATACATTTTGATTTTGTTTTCAGTCTTTTTTTCTTTAATCAATGTTTCAATTGAAATAACATTTAAATCTTTCAATCGTTTTAATCTTGGATAATAGACTTGATCAGATACCTTTAAACGCCATGTCCCTTTCGAATTAAAAAAAGGTAATAAATCCTTGGGCATTTGTTCATAATTTTTAATCCGACATACCTTTTGATAAGAAACAAGTAATTCTTGAGGGATTGCGGTTTGGTATAATGCAGAGATTAACTCGGGACTACCCTTTGACATCACATCAAGCATTAAAAAAAGTTCGTCATCTATGATAGGTGTACTATCTAAAACTTCTTTGATTTCTTTTGTAGCAGCATTGCTTTTCTCATGAGTCTCTACAACAAAAGCTAATCTTTCCATGTTTCCAAAAGGAACAATCACTCGCATACCACGCGTTAAAAAGCCTTCAAATTTTGAAGGAACAATATAATCATATAACTGATTAACTTCTTCATGCTTGATATCAATCACTACTTTTGCAAACATAGACTTCACCTTATTTAATTATACCATCACCCATCGACAAAAAAAGTAACCGAAGTTACTTTATTGTCTTAAGTATACGATCAATGCGATTGCCATAGGCAAGCGCTTCATCGTATTTAAAAATGAGATCTGGAATTTTTCTTGTATTTTTAATCTTTTTTGCAAGTTCCATACGAATAGAAACTTTTGCTTCTTCAAGTGCATTTTTAGCACGTTCTAATATCTTTTCATCGTCTGATAAAATGGTGTAATAGATATTAGCAAATGATAAATCTTTTGTTACTTTGACTTCTGTTAAATTAATATAACCGAAACTTTTATCTTTAACTTGTGTGTTAACAATAGGTGCAAGTTCTCTTTGAATAAGACTTGCTAAACGATCTGTTGTGATTGACATACTAATCTACCTCAACTTCCTTCATTTGTGATGCTTCAATGATATCTCCATTCTTAAGATCATTAAAGTTTTCAATCGAAAGACCACATTCATAACCTGTTTTAACTTCTTTTGCATCATCTTTAAAGCGTTTAAGTGAAGCTAACTTACCTTCATAAACAACGATACCTTCACGAATGACACGAACAAGTGCTTCTTTTTTTATAACACCATCGGTCACATAACAACCCGCAATTGTACCAATTTTTGAAATTTTAAATGTGCTTCTAACTTCTGCTTGACCTGTAACAATTTCTTCAAATGTTGGTTCTAACATACCCTTTAAAGCAGCTTCAATTTCTTCTTGAACACGATATATAATATTATAAAGTCTAATTTCTACACCCTGTTGATCAGCAAATAGCTTAACTGCTGCTGTAGGTCTTACATTAAAACCAATCAGAATGGCGTGTGAGGCACTTGCTAATGTGACATCATTTTCAGTAATTGCACCAACACTAGAGCGTACAACATTCACATGGAATCCATTAACATCTATTTTTTCAAGTAAACCTTTTAATGCTTCAATAGAACCCTGAACATCTCCCTTAATAATGATATTAAGTTCTTTTTCAGTCGATTCCATTTCTCCAAACATCTTATCTAGAGAAGCTTTTTTCATGATTTTAGCTTCTGTTTCACGTTGACGTGCTTGGCGTTCTAAAGCTATGTCACGAGTAATTCTTTCATCTTTAAATGCCATGAAAATATCACCGGCTTGAGGAACCTCATTAAGACCTGTAACTTCAATCGGTTGTGAAGGGATTGCTTCATTATAACGTTTCTTAAGATCATCTGTCATCGTACGTACTTTTCCGTACGTGTTACCGATAACAATATAATCGCCGATATGAAGCGTTCCTGTTTCAATAATAAGTGTTGCGACAGCTCCTCTTCCTTTATCGAGTGAAGCTTCAATCACTGTTCCTTTAGCTAAGCGCTTTGGATTTGCTTTATATTCATCGATTTCACTCATTAATTGAATAACATCTAGTAATTCATCAATTCCTTGTCTTTTTAATGCAGAAACCATAACATATGGTGTTTTTCCACCCCATGCTTCTGGAATAAGCCCTTTTTCAGATAATTCAGTCATTACGCGATCTGGATTTGCATGTGGCTTATCCATTTTATTAACTGCAACAATAATAGGTACCTTAGCAGCTTTTGCATGATCAAGTGCTTCAAGTGTTTGTGGCATGACCCCATCATCACCAGCAACAACTAAAACTACAATATCTGTAACTTTAGCGCCTCTTGCACGCATTTCTGTAAATGCAGCATGGCCTGGTGTATCGATAAATGTAATTGCTTCTCCGTTACGAACGACTTGGTAAGCACCAATATGCTGTGTAATACCACCAGCTTCTCCTTCAACAACACGTGATTTACGAATTGCATCTAAGAGCGTTGTCTTCCCATGGTCAACATGACCCATAACTGTGACAATCGGAGGTCTTTTAATCATATCATTAGGGTCATCGGTGATTTCCATTTCGTCATAACGGGTGACATCTGTAATCACTTCATCCTTCACTTCATAGCCTTCATCTAATGCAATGAGTTCAATGGTATCACGATCAATAATTTGATTGACTGAAGCCATTAATCCGAACTGCATTAATCGTTTAATCATCGCTGCATTCGATAATCCTAATCCTTCTGCAACTTGAGCAACATTCATTTCTGGTTTATAAACTAAGATTTTTTCACCTTGTTGTGGTTTTTGTTCTTTTTTTACGACAACTGTTGGTTTTCTAAAATCTGTTTTTTTAGTACTGTTGTTGCTATTATTCTTTTTATAATACTGTTTAACAGGCATAAAATCACTTCCTTCTTTGACTCATCAATAATTGACTAAACCCCCTGTCGGTTATTCCAATCACCTTGATGTCGTCTTTGCCTAGTGCCATCGAAATGTCAAATGAAGATAACTCTTCTATGACTTCGACTTGATAAAATTTCGCTTTATCATAAACCTTTTTTTTAGTTGTATGAGATGCGTCTGTAGCTAATAAAATTAATTGTAATTTACCCATGCGTAGTGATGCTATTGTTGAATCTGTTCCTACAATCACTTTTCGTGCACGAAATGCTAATCCAATGGTGTTATTCATGAGTAAGTTTTAATAGTTCCTCATAGATTTGTTCAGGAACTGTAACTTCAAGTTTTCGATCGAGTGCTTTTGTCTTTTTAGCAAGCAAGATAACATCTTTACTTAGTTTAAGATATGCTCCACGACCTGGCGCTTTTCCATTAAGATCAATTGAAACAATGCCCTCTTTTGTCGCTGCTACGCGAACTAACGATTTTTTTGGTAATACTTCTTTTGTCACAACACACGATCTTAGTGGTACTTTTTTTACTTTATTCAAAACCATCACCTCTTATTAATACAGGATACCTTCACCCTGTGCCATGGTTTCAGATTTAATATCAATACTCCAACCACATGCTTGAACAGCAAGTTTCACGTTTTGACCAAGTTTTCCAATGGCTAGAGATAATTGATTATCAGGAACAATAGCTAAAGCATTCTTTTCTTTTGGATTTACACGTGTTACTGCAACAACTTCTGCTGGCTGTAATGCATTCGCAATTAATTCTTTTTCGTTGTCACTCCAACGGAATAAATCAATTTTTTCATCTGATAAAGCTTTCACGATTTCACGAATACGTGATCCGCCTTCTCCAACGCATGCTCCAATAGGATCAACCTTGGGATCGTTCGATTTAACACCGATTTTAGAACGGTCTCCTGGATCACGGGAAATACCCATAACTTCAATCACTCCATCTTTAATTTCTGGAATAAAGCTTTCCAATAATCTTATAATAAGTGAAGGATGTGAACGACTAACAAAGACTTTTGGCCATTTTGTTTTCATTTCAACATCAGAAACATAGACTCTAACATAATCTCCAACATGGAAGTTATCTTTAGGAAGTGCTTCTTTTTTTGGTAATAATGTTGTTAAGTCCTTACCAATATCTAAACGATAATGTTCATCCGTCACGTCGATGACACGTGCTGAAATCATTTCATGTTCGAAATCCTTAAAGTGTTTGTAAAGATTTTCCTTTTGCATCGTAATCAAGGTTTCATTTAAACGACTTTTGAAATCACGAACTGCGAAATGACCGAAATCTTTAGGATCGATCTTTTGCTCAAGAATATCGCCAACTTTGGCTTTAGGATTAATGACTTTAGCTTCTTCTAAAAGCATTTGTTGATAGTTTTTATCTGCATCCATTGAATATTCTTCAACAACTAAATGTTGCTTAAATACGTTGATTTCATTTTTCTCTTCTTTGATTTCAACGCGGCATGAACGTACATCATGAGCCTTTTTACAACCAGCTATCATTCCTTGAACGAAAGCTTCTACAACCTGGTCATGAGTCAATTCTCTTTCTTCAGCAACCAATTCAATATTTTTGAAAAACTCTTTGCTAATCATATTTATCCTCCTAAAACTTGATGGCTGTGCGAGCTTTTTTCGCGTCATCAAACTTGATTTCAATTGTTTTCATTCTTGCTTTATCATTAACTTCCAAATGAATTAGGTCATTCTCAAAAGCTAACAATGTGCCATACCCTTTATATTTAGGTGATTCTAAGTAAATATAGCGAGATACAGCTTTTGTCATTTCTTCTTTTGTTTTTAACGGTCTTTCAACACCAAGACTTGATAATTCTAAAAAGTAATTTGGATCCAAATCATCATCTGTTAATGATGCTTGGAATTCTAGATGAATCTTTTCAAGTTCATCAATATCCATCAGTTCTATATCAATCAGAATCTCAACGATTTTTTCACCAAACTCTCGTTTTGTACGAATTGAATAAATACTTAAGTCTTTTTTTTCCAAAATAGGAATTAGTTTTTCTTTTAATTTTTCTAAATTCATATGGACCTCAATAAAATGAGTGGAAATCATCATCCCACTCTAGTTCTCGTTCATAATTTTAGCACAGTTTCATGAATTATTCAATGAATGGTGTTTATTTAGGCTTTTTTTCCTCTTTTTTTTAAATCATTTGCGAATTATTTGCAACTAGTATTATTTATGCTATAATGTAAATGCGAATTATTTGCAAAAAGGAGTTTTAAACATGAAGAAAATAAAATACATCCTTGTTTTATCATTAGCCATATTTCTTTTATCAAGTTGTACTGAATCTAAAAAAGCAGACATTGTAACCACGATGTTTCCCCAATATGATTTTGCATCTAAAATTGTTGGAGATAAAATGACGGTGAGTTTACTAACACCTCCTGGTGTAGAACCTCACAGTTTTCATGCTTCTTCAAAAGATCTAGTAGCCATTAAAGAATCTAAGTTATTCATTTTTACAAGCCTAGATATTGATACTTGGATAACGCATCCAGATGAAATAGGTGGAAACAACACCATAGTTATGAATCTTTCTGAACACTATGTTTTAGAGGAACACGATCACACACATACGCTATCTTATCAAATAAGTGATGATCATGATCATAGTGCGGAGCTTCATTATTGGGTAGATCCAATGATTGCTTTGCAGCTTATTGATGCTATTTTAGACAAAATCATCCTTATTGATCCAAATAATGAAACATATTATAGAGAAAATGCAAGTTTGTACCATGATCAAATACATGATTTACATGTTTCATTTGACAACTATATTCAAAACGGTCACGTGAATTCAACCGTCTATTTTGCCGGACACAATGCTTTAGGTCTCTTTGGCGAAAGATATCATATTAATATTCATTCTCTATTTGAAAGTTTTAAACCCGATGCTGATCTTACAAGTGATGAACTTGATCGTTTTATTGCAATTATAGAAGAAAGTAACATAGCTTATTTATTTATTGAAGAACTTATTGAACCAAAAGCTGCACTCACTATTAAGAATGAACTTCAATCAAGAGGATATCATATTGACATACTAGAACTTCATGGTTATCATAATGTAACAAAAGATGAGATGTCCAGTGGAGTGAGCTACTTTTCATTATTTCAACGAAATATAGATTACATTCAATTAGCATTAGGTGAGAGTCATGATTAAGTATTCAAATGTCAACGTCTTTTTTGGTAAATTTCAAGCATTAAATCAGATTAATTTCCAGTTAGATAAAGGGTCTATATTGCATATTGTTGGTCCTAATGGCAGTGGAAAAACAACCTTAGTAAAGACATTAGTTGGTCTCCTTAAACAGTCATCTGGAAGCATTACTATTAATGCAAATCGGATGGGTTATCTTCCTCAAAAATTAAACACAAAACTTAACATGCCAATGACCGTAAAAGAAGTTATCTATAGTGGGTTTTTAAAACAAACCATTAAGCCTTCTAAAGAAGATTGTGAACTGATTAAAAGCTGGCTTGAAAGAATGGAAATACCTCAATTATTTAATGAATCAATGGCTTTTTTATCAGGTGGGCAACAACAACGTGTATTTATCATTAGAGCACTTATTTCAAAACCTGATTTACTCATACTTGATGAACCAACATCTGCACTTGACCCTTCGTTTAGAGAAAAATTTTATATACTGCTTGATGAAATACATAAAGAAAATAAGATGACAATCGTTCATGTAACACATGATTTAACTGATGCGGTTAAGGATAATTCACTTGTTATGTATGTCGATCAGACAATCCGTTTCTTTGGTCCTTATCAAAAGTTCCATGAATTTGAACATAGGGGGCATCAACATGCTTAATTTCTTAAACTATGAATTTATCCAACAAGCACTTATCATTGGTGTTGCCTTAGGATTATCTGCAGCTTTATTATCACCTTTTCTTGTTTTAAATCAGCAAGCCATGATTGCAGATGGTCTTGCACATGTTAGTTTTGCAGGGATTATCTTGGGTATCATTCTTGCAAATGAAGCTTTATGGATTGCTATTCCATTTGTCATGTTAGCATCTCTTCTTATTAAATATTTATCAACAACGAAAACAATCAATGGAGATGCTGCTATTGGTTTAGTCTCTTCAGTTTCCTTTGCTATTGGCTTAATTATTGTCAAAAAAGGACAAGGTTTTAATATCTCTATAGAAAGCATGCTCGTTGGTAATATATTCACAGCAACAAGAGTTGAAATGTATCTTTCTTTATTGATTACAGTGCTTATTGGTTTATTTATTTTGATCTTCTATCGTAAGCTTTTTATGATGACATATGATTCAAATTATGCTAAGTTTAGTAAAGTCAATGTTCAACTCTTGGGATATCTCTTATCTATACTTACTGCTTTCTTTATTGTTATCGGTGTTAGAACCATAGGTACACTTCTGATATCTGCACTTGTAGTATTTCCCTCTATCATTTCAAGTCAAGTGGCTAAAAGTTTTAAAAAGACACTTGTTATGGGGATAATTTCATCAGTTATCATCGTTATTTTAGGTATATTTGTTGCTCATCCATTAGCTATTCCTGTTGGTTCTACAATCGTTGTGATCTATGCGCTTGTACTCATTCTTTTAATAAGTACAAAGCCTTTATGGAGGAAATAATCATGCGTATGACAAAACAAAGAAAAATGATTTTTGATTTACTAAAAAAGACAAGCTTACCACGAAGTGCAGAGATGATTTATTCTGATCTTCCAGGCGATACAATGAATTTATCAACTGTATATCGTACTCTGGATGCATTTTTTGCAGAAGGCCTTATTTCTAAAAGTACCATGAGAAACACATCCTTTTACTATAGAAATGATCAAGAACATCATCACTACATGATTTGTTTAGGATGTCAAAAGATGTATGAAATTGATTGTCATCTTGATCATATTGCTGAGCATGTTGCAAAAGATCATCATTTCAAAATAACACATCATGATATGACAGTTTATGGTTATTGTGAGACATGCCAGAAAAATATGAATTAAATAACAAAAAGGGATTTATCATGTCAAAATGATAAAAATCCCTTTTTTATTTTAACTTTACATTTATAAAAACTAATTTTTAAGTACACTCATTTTTTTATTTTCATCTTACCTATATTTGATATTTTATCTTGAATAAATAAGAAAAGATAACAAATTGGAATAATCGATAAAAACATTTCATATGAGAAAAAGATAAACATCCATTCAAAAACATGTTCTAACCTGTTAATTGCAAGTATGTTTGCTAATAGATGCCCAATTAAAACAAGAACAAATGGAATTGGAATGATATAGTAATAATGCTGTAG
>CAYJBI010000041.1:0-11344 GCA_964368345.1 uncultured Mariniplasma sp.
GTGATACAAATCCTAATTGTGTATTTTCACCTTCAATCGCTTTGGCATTCGCTTCAGCAACTTGAATTCTTTGATCTCTTAATGCGTTTGCTTCACCAATTGAACCATCACGATTTTTTTCAGCAACTGTTTTTTTTGCATCATTGATTGCTTTTGCAGCAGCTTCTTTACCAAGTGCTTCAATATATCCTGATTCATCGTTAATATCGGTAACGTTAACGTTTATTAATCTAAGACCAATTTTCTTTAATTCTGTTTCCACATTGCCTGATACAGCTTCTAAAAATTTATCTCTGTCTGTATTAATTTCTTCGATATCCATTGTAGCAATGACAAGACGTAATTGACCAAAAATAATATCTTTTGCGAGTTCTTGGATTTCAACCATCTTTAAACCAAGTAAACGTTCAGCTGCATTTTGCATAACACCTGTTTCTGTTGAAATACCCACAGTAAATCTTGAGGGAACATCAATACGAATATTTTGTCTAGAAAGTGCATTTGTTAAATCCACTTGAATGGACATTGGGGTTAAATCAAGAAATTGGTAAGCTTGCCAAAACGGCCATACGAACTTAGCCCCACCATGGATACAATTTGCTGATTTACTGCTTCCGTCTGTATTTAAACCAACCTTACCATAAATAACTAATATTTTATCTGAAGGACATTTTTTTATACGTGATACAACAAATACAAGAAACGAAAATATAACAACAACTACGGTTACAATAATACCGACAACGCCGGTTGAATCAATTAAAACTGGTAATAACATGTTTATTATCTCCTTTATTTAGATTTGACAATTAATGTTGTTGCATCAAGTAAAGACACAACAATAATCGTTTGATTAGGTAATAAATCTTGATTCTCTTCAGTCACAGCATCAACTTCTGTCAATCGATCTTGAATGACCATCGAAACTTTACCTTTACCTTGACGATTTTTTGGTATCCTTAAATAGACAGCGCCTGTTTTTCCGACAGCATTCATATAATCAATATTTCCTGCAGATTCAAGCTTAAGTGCAGCTTTAAAAGCTAACGCTTGAATAAACGCCGCAATAACTCCTGCAATTACACCTAAAACTAATCCTAACCAGATACCAGCACTACTTACAAGTAGAAAAGCTGTCCATGAGCCTATAGCTAAAAAGACAAGTACTCCTCGAAGTGTTAATACTTTAAGCCCTGCAATACCTGTAATTGGATCATCATTGATACCATCAATATCGATATCAGGTGAACCTATGCCATCAAATTCATCTGTATCAAATCCCAACAACAACATCACTAAAAAAATGATCATAATGGCTGTTGAACTAGAAGCTAGAATAAACAGCACCTGCTCTAAGGCACTCATTTGGCTCCACCACATAACTTTATACCCCCTTTTTGATTTTATTTATATTTTACCATAAAAATGATTGCGAAAAATATGAATATCGATGTAATCGTTTTTAGTTTTGATGCATATCAAACCATGTAGTTATTTCTTGAAGTCGTTTAATTCTTGCTTGTGGTTTTCCACTACGAGATAATTCATGTGTTTCTTTCTTGAACCATACGAATTTCGTATCTAAACCTTGTTCTTTTAAAAGTGTAAAGAATTGCATAGCTTGTTCAATGGGACAACGGTAATCTTGATCAGAATGAATGAATAAAAGCGGTGTAACAACATTTTTTGTATACTTGATTGGAGATTGTTCGTATAATCTATCCATATCCGTGAGTGGATGACCTGATGTTTGATCTTTCGAGAAATAAAACCCTATATCAGAGGTCCCATGAAATGACAACCAGTTGGTAATACTCCGTTGAGTTGCAGCAGCTTTAAAACGCTTGGTGTGGCCAACTATCCAGTTTGTCATAAATCCTCCGTATGATCCACCAGTCACGAAAATACGTTTGGTATCAATCTCAGGTGTTTTTTCTATAACGAAGTCGGTAAACTTCATTAAATCATCATAATCGATGGTTCCATAAAGTCCGCGAATATCAGCAAATATATCACCTTTTCCATCACTTCCTCTTGGATTGGCAAAAAACACAAAGTACCCTTGATTAGCCCAATACTGCATTTCATGATAATATATTTTTCCATAAGCTGTTTTAGGTCCACCGTGTATATCTAATATGGCAGGGTATTTTTTGTTTACATCAAAATCCTTGGGATATAATACAAATCCTTTAACAACATGACTGACCTGTTTAACAATCAATTCTTTAGGTGTTGCTATATACTTGTTTTTCAAAATACTTTGATTAAACCTTGAGACTTGGAGTTGTTTATTTTCTCTTAGATTAAGATGGTATATTTCTTGTAGTTTTTGTCGATACTGTCCAATTATATAGAATTCATGATTTATAGTGATTAGTCCATCGATTGCTCCATTAAACTGAAACTCAACACGAACTGTACCATCCATATCAATGGAATGTATTTCTGAATGATCATCGACAGTTGAAACAAAGTAAAGTTTGTCGTCGATAACAACATCCTTCACACACTCTCCTAATCTAACATCACTTCCAATAGAATTACCAATTGAACCGCGATATATGGAAAGAAGCTCTAACTTTTTATTTTTTAATATATAAAAGTCTGGGTTTTGATTAATTCCAAAATCTTTCATATCTGTTCCTGAAATGATAATTTTATCCTGACTAAAAAGATACATATTTGAAATGCTGCAGTCATCTTCATGATATAAGATTTCTGTTTGATTCTTTTCCAGATCATAACAAAATACATGTGTCGTTAAGCGCTTGACACCCGTCATTTGTGATCCAGTATAATAAATACGATTTAAGTCATCAGAAACACGAATAACACCAACATTAAAATCAGGATCGACAATCGGTTTAATCTTCTTCGTATCGATATCATATAAAAATAGCTGATTTCTTTGATTAGCAGTGTGCCCTACTCCATTGAAGTAAAAGGGGATTTCTATAATCTCTTCATAAGCTTGATTCTTTTTATCCAATTCAACGAATGCTTTGCGTTTCTCTTCTTGATCTAAATAGAAATGATGTTGTAATGAAGTTAATGTTGCTTTTAACAAAAGTTGTTTACCTAATACCTTAATAATCGAGGCAGGAAATGGAAAAACATAGGCTTTTTCTAAAGTGTTATCTAATAAATGATATCTATAATAAATCGTCATTTTATCTTCTGTAACACTTTTTTCATCCTTTTTTGTTTTTTGATGTGCAATAAGTAATGATAAATCACTCTCATAGAGAAAACTACCTTTTGTACGAAGAGAAACAATTTTTTTATGCTTTAAACCATCGCTTAACATCACATCATAAGAATATTCATTCTTCTTTTCATTTGCTTTTGCAATAAGATAAGCAAATGAAGTCTTAGAAAGATTAGTTTGTAAAGATGATGGGTATTTAAAATTGAGAAAATCATCTAACTTTAATTGATTCATAGACCCTCCTTAAATAGAGAAAAATGCCAATTATGGCATTTTCAATATTAAATAACAAAATTTCCATTCTTAAATACTTGGACTTTTTTTCCTTCATGAGTAAGTCCAACGATTTCCATATCTTCACTACCAAACATAAAATCAGCATGCACCATTGAATTATTATATCCAATTTTTTCAAGTTCAGCAATAGGCATGTTTACACCATTTTTAACATTCATTGGATATGCTCTACCCAATGCCATATGACATGAAGCATTCTCATCAAATAATGTGTTTAAAAACAGAATATTTGTATTAGAAATTGGAGAATCATGCGAAATTAGTGCAATTTCACCAATATACCGGCTATTCTCATCGGTATCAAGCAAGTTTTTAAGTGCTTGTTTTTCTTTTTTAGCATCAAATTCAACGACTTTTCCATCTTTAAAGATTAAATAAAAATCTTCAATCAGTTTTCCTTGATAATTAAGAGGTTTGGTAGCAACAACTTTTCCTCTTGTTCCCCATTTATAAGGCATAGAAAATGTTTCTTCTGTTGGAATATTGGGATTGAAATATGCTTGATTAAGTGCATATTCACCACCGCCTGCCCAAACATGATTATCAACAAGTTCAACGATTAAATCAGTACCCAAAGAATTTTTGAATTCTAGATGTTTAAAATTATACTTATTCAATATTTTGTTATGTCTAAGAAGTGTTTCATTGTGTTTTTCCCACTCTTTAATAGGATCATTATCAGGTGTCACACGCGATGCATTAAATATTGCACTCCATAATGCTTCAACTGCTTCGTTTTCTTCAAGATTTGGGAAAACTTGTTTTGCCCAAATTGGATTTGGAGCAGCAACAATTGTCCATTGAACTTTATTTCCCATCAAATGTTCTCTAAAGAATCCAAGAGCTTTTTGAGCAGCAATTCCTGAACGTTGTGCCTTAAGCGGATCTACATTTTTATTAAGTCCTGGAATAGGGGATGTAACAGAAATAAAACAAGCACCCTTTTCAACAAAATCTTTTGTTTGTTGAATTAACCAATCAGGAATATTTTCTAAATCTTCTACTGTTTGGTGCATTAATGAGCTTCTTCCAATATAATCATCACTCCATTGGACATGAACTGTTTTTGCACCTCTTAGATATGCTTCTTCAGCAATTTCACGAATAAGTTCTTTTGTTTCTGTAGTTCCGCGAATGACGACAACTTGTTGAGGTTGTACATTTGCACCGACTTGAACGGCAAGCTTTGCAAGCTTATTAATTAAAACGGGATTAGGCATGTGTGAAACTCCTTTTTATATATTTTTATTTTTTTGTTCTTGATGCATAAGATGACGCTGATATTTCTGTTCATACATTTTTTTATCTGTTAGATTGAAAACATCATCAATCGTCATTTTATCATTAAAATAAATCGATCTAACACTAAAATCTAAGAAAGGGAACTTTTGAATAAACTCATTCTTAATCATTTGATCTTTAATATGATTAATTAAATCTTGTGGTAAATCTTCTTCAGATCCTCGATAAATAATGAAGAATTCATCACCACCGAGTCGAGATATGAATGTATTGTTATCTGTAATACATTTCCTTAAAATGTTAGCAAAGTGCACAAGCACTTGATCACCCATCAGATGCCCAAAAACGTCATTGACATCTTTGAAATGGTCTAAATCAAGCATAATAGCATAAAATGGCTTCTTGTCTTCGACAAGCGATCTTAAATGAAGTTCAAGTAAACTTCTTGAGTATAGTTTTGTTAAATCATCGATATGTCCGGTTGTAGTTTCTAAAAATAAATATGTAAGTAAAATAGAGATTGTAAGTGATGGCCATGAAATAATGAACTGTGGAACTAATAACTGCACAAGTACACTTAGTGCTGGAAATCCCATAAAGATAAGAGAGACTCTCAAAACCTTGGGATTAGCTTTTTTTCGATACTTGATAATCATGAAGAAAAGATACATAAAATACATGAGATAAATGAGATATAAAACAAAATATAATGGTTTTGCAATAAACATATTCGTTTGAACATCGATCTCAAAAAATATCTTCGTAATTCGATTGAAAACCATTAATATGAATTGAGCAAGAACAGGATACAAATAATACTTTCTTTGAACAATTCTCTTTTTTGAGATAACAATTTTATAATCCCAATAAGAAATCCAAATTGCTGATAAGAGTGTTCCCATAAGTAAAACAAGAGAATTTGTAATAAACCCCAATTGATAATATACATTACCTGGTTTTCCTTCAACAAACCATGATAAGGGTTCGAGAATAGCTCCTATAATTGTAATAATAATTAAGACTTTAAGAAGTTGTGATGAAAAACTAAATTGATCCCTCTTGAAACGTGCAACTACTAACAGGATTGATAATAGAATAAGGCTCATGATGGATATGTCAAAGTTCACGATGTAATCTATCATTTACAAGTGTCACACTCCTTCTTTCTGTACGACCTTAAAGTATTCAAGAACACGCTGTTGTGGCATAGGTTTACAATAATAATAGCCTTGCGCATAATCAACATCATATTTTTTAACCATGTCTGCTTGTTCTATTGTTTCGATACCTTCAGCAACTACATTTAATTTCAAATGATGTGCTAAATCAATCATATACTTTAAGACATAAAATTCTTCTGTATCTTCTTTAATGTTGCTTATAAAACTACGATCAACTTTGATAGTATCAATAGGTAGTTTCTGCAAGTAAGTTAGTGAAGAGTAACCTGTACCAAAGTCATCAAGGGCAATTGTAAATCCTAGTCTTTTTAAGGCATTTAATACGTGAATACTCTTTTGAATATCTGATATAATAGCTGTTTCTGTAATTTCAATATTAAATTTCTTACAATCAATGTGGTGTTCTTCAATCCATAGGATTAAATCAGATATAAATTTATCGTTCATAAGCATTGTCGCAGATAGATTGATTGAAATCTTAAAACTTCTTTTTCTTCCCCATTCTGGAAAATCATCAACGGCTTGTTTAAATACCCATTCAGTAATCTCTTTAATAAATCCGTTCTTTTCAGAAAGCGAAATGAACTCAAGTGGCGGAATAAATCCTTTAGTCGGATGTACCCAACGAATAAGTGCTTCTGCTCCAATAGGTTTACCAGTATCCAGTTCAATCAGTGGTTGATAAAAGAGTTGAAACTCGTTATTTTCTATAGCAACTCTTAATTGATTGAGTATCTCAGTTTGTTGTTTAATGACAGTAACCATCTCATCATCAAAGATAACGGTTTGGTCTCTTCCTTTTGATTTAGCAATTGACATTGCTGCATCTGAATGTCTCATGAGAGTAATATAGTCTTTCCCATGATCTGGATATAGCGCAACACCTGCACTAAATGTAATGAAAAAATCGTCTTCGTCTAAGACATACGATTTTCTAATATATTTAAAATATCTTTCTACTGTTGGTAGAAATTCTTCAATATTGACAAGATCAAAAAATACTAAAACAAATTCATCTCCACTCATTCTCGCAAGCACATGAGGTTTTTCAACGTGACTTCCAAGTTCACGTGCAATTATTTTAATGAGTTCATCTCCAAATGAATGTCCTTTGACTTCATTAATATTTCTAAACTCGTCAATATCAAAATAGACAATTCCAATCATACCTTTGTCTTTTTTTTCTTCAATATACTGATTAATTGTTTGTTCTATCATTGTACGATTAGGCAATCCAGTTAATGGATCATAGTAAGCTAAGTCATAAAGACGATCTTCAAGTTGAAGTGATTTTTTATGCCCTTCGTCAAGTTCAACATAAGCTTTTTTCAAATCTGTAATCGTCGATACATATAAGTCCATTTGATGTCGAATTATATAAAAAAATATAACAGCAGTGAAAGCTACATAAAAGATTCCTTTAATAGTTTGAGCGATTTGACTTTGATCTTGATTTGGAAAAATTGATTCAATGACTAAATCAGATAATACAATCCAAGCAAGTCCAATTGTGAGGTAAATTAAAACGATTTTAATAGCAGCTTGGTTTGAGTTCAAATGCATTCCAAGCGGTGATTCCATATGGTTCTTTTTTACTTGTTTTTCTTTACTCATTGACTTCACCTCTTTATCTTATATTATACATGAAATTGAGATATCTTAAGGTTTCTTAAGAAAAAATATAGAAATTATATAAAAAAAAGCCACAAAATGGCTTAAATGTTATCTTCCTTTGATAAATTCCTTACCCAATTTTCCTTACGATATCTTGATATTCCAAAGAG
This sequence comes from uncultured Mariniplasma sp., assembly GCA_964368345.1. Taxonomy (GTDB): domain Bacteria; phylum Bacillota_I; class Bacilli_A; order Acholeplasmatales; family Acholeplasmataceae; genus Peloplasma. The sequence goes on from CAYJBI010000041.1 coordinate 7,716, forward strand.
CATTTTAGGGATATCTAGTGTTTGTACGATAAGGAACATCATGGTGACTGGGAGATTAGTAAAATACGATAATGTAAGTGCAATAGGTACAGGCAATATCCACATATAACCTGCATCCATTAAAAACGTTGATTTTGTGTCTCCTCCTGCACGAAGTGTAAAATAAAGTGAAATATTAAATGAAAACACTGGAATAAATAAAGCATTTATTCGAATATTAAATTGCGCAATTTCTTTTGTTGCAAGAGATATATCATAAATGTCCAAAATGAAGAATGACAACCCAAAGAGTAGTAAACCGGCAATTGCTGCTATCATTACTGCTGTAGCGATTAGTTTACGTGCATTTTCTTTCGCTTTTTCAAGTTCATTTCTACCCAGTGTATTTCCAACTAAAACGGCAACTGCTGTTGCTATTGCACCAAAGAGAACAAAAACTAATTGAGAGATTGCACTTGTAATATTCATTGCAGCTAAAGCTTGATCACCTCTTCTGGAATAAGCGTGTAAAAAAGCTGTTTGACCGGTTGACCAGAATGCTTCATTAAGTAAGAGGGGTAAAGCCATGATAAGAATGCTTGAAAACATCTTCTTCTCTATATGGAATAACTGATTTACTTTTGTATTAAATAACTGCCCTTTTCTTATAAGAAGAAATAAAACAAGTGAGAATTCAACAACACGAGCAATTGAAGTTGCTATTGCAGCACCTTCGACACCTAAATTAGGAAATCCCCAATTACCAAATATAAAACCATAATTTAATAGCGTATTTGTTAGAATAGCTGCAATAGATATAAATAACAGTGGTTTGGTGACTCCAATTTCTCGAAATGTATTTCCAATAGCAACAGATAATATCCATGGAAAAGCACTCCATCTTGCATAAGATAAATATACAAGTGCTAATTCAATAGTAGTCTCATTGTCTGTAAATATCATGATTAGTGGTTTCCCAAAGAATGAAAAGACAATAAACGCTAAAATTGCAATCATAAACCCTATGATAAGTTTAAAACGAAACGTTTGTTTAAGTTTATCATAATCTTTAGAACCAAAATACTGAGCACTAAAAATCCCTGCTCCGCCTAAAGCTCCAAAAGTAATCAATATAACGATAAAATACAGTTGGTTAACTACAGAGACCGCTCCAATAGCTTGTTCTCCAAGTTTACCGACCATGACATTATCTACAAGCTGAACAGATGTTGTTATAAGTTGTTGTAAAACAAGTGGTGCAGCAACTGCAAACAAATGTTTATAAAATGCTTTATCGCCAATAAATTTATTCATGATAACCTCTCAACTTTCCAATTATAGCATGAACAGAGGCGAATTATCAATGAAGAAGATAGCAAAAAAAATCCTGCCGAAGCAGGATTGATGATTTAGGGTATATCAATGATTCTTAATGTATTTGTTGAACCGTGTTTTTGAGCCCAACCTGATGTAATAATAATGGTAGATCCAGATTTAAACCCAAAATCTTTTGCAACTTCAATAGCGACACTATCATAAAGTGTCATATCTGTAACATTCGATTTTGTTGCAGAGAAAACTCCCCAATAATAGGTTAGACGTTGACATGTTTTTTCATTATCTGTTACAGCAATGATAGGTACTGAAGGTCTAAACTTACAAATACGTTTTGCAGTACCTCCAGTTTCTGTAAATGCAATGATGACTTCTGCTTTTGGTAATGCTAGTGCTGTTTGACTAACAGCAATACCAATAGCATCATTTACTGTTTGTTGTGAAGAAGCAATCGCATTCGCAAGTTTTTCTTTGTAATTGATACTATCTTCGATTGCTTTAGCAATTGTATCCATAACTAATACAGCTTCAACTGGATACTCTCCCGCTGCTGATTCACCAGAAAGCATAATCGCATCTGATCCATCAAGAATAGCGTTTGCAACATCTGATGCTTCAGCACGCGTTGGACGCGGAGAATACATCATAGATTCTAGCATGTGAGTTGCTGTAATGACGGGTTTTCCTTTTTCATTAGCCATTTTGATAATTTTCTTTTGGTATAGTGGGACTAAAGATGTTGATACTTCAACACCTAAATCTCCTCTAGCGACCATAACACCATCAGAAACTTCTAGAATTGATTCAAGATTATCAACACCTTCTTGATTTTCAATCTTAGCAATTAATTCAATATGTGTTTTTCCATATTTCTTTAAAATGTCACGAATTTCGATGACATCTTCTTTTCTTCTAACAAAAGACAATGCAATCATATCAACATCCATTTTGGCAGAGAATACAATATCATCATAATCTTTTTTCGAAACAAATGGCATGGATAATTTGACATTGGGGACGTTAACACCTTTACGTGTCTTGATTGAACCTGAATTGTTAACTTCACAATAAAGAATAGAACCTGTATTTTCAAGAATATTCAATCGCATTTTCCCATCATCAATAAGTAGATAGTCGTTTTTCTTGATATCATCAAAAAGTTCAGGACAGTCAATGTGAAATCTTTCACGGTTTCCGATAATAGGTTCTTTATGAACTTCAACACGATCACCTTTTTTAAATGTGGCAATGTCATTTTCAAATTTGCCAGCACGTATTTCTGGTCCTTTAGTATCTGCAAGAATACCAATAAAACGATTCTTTCTTTTGGCAATCTCGCGTATCATTTTTATACGATTTCCATGCTCTTCTTGATCAGCATGTGAATAATTAAGTCTTGCTACATTCATTCCTGCATCTATCATTTTTTCAATCATTTCTGGATTGTCGATAGCAGGACCTACAGTACAAACAATTTTTGTTTTTCTTTTCATGTTATACCTCCTGATTGTTCTCATCTATTATTATACATTAAAATGTATGTTATTACTATCTCATTTGGGTAACAGTAAGCGATTTCAATTAAAAAGAAGTCACTGAATGACTTCTGTTTCTTTTTGATATAGGTTAATAAAAATCTCTCCAATGGTTGGATCAAATTGTAATCCTAAATTTCTTTTAATTTCATCAATTGCTTCTTGATGAGACAAAGACTTTCGATATGGACGTTCAGATACCATAGCATCATATGAATCAGCTATCGTAATAATACGCGCTCTTATTGGTATTGCATTTCCCTTAATCCCTCGAGGATAGCCATTACCATCATATCTTTCATGATGAGATAAAATGTCTTGAGCAATTTCAGCATACTCTGGTGATGTTGATAATATACGATATCCGATTTCAGGATGTCTTTTGATTTGTTCCCATTCTTTATCATCGAGTTTTCCTGGTTTATTGAGAATGGAATCATCAATTGCGATTTTTCCTATATCATGTAAATTACTTATAGCTTTTAACAAGGATATTTCTTCGTTTTTCATTCCAAGAGCAACACCAATCTCAACACAAATCTTTGATACTCTTTCTGAATGTTTTTCTTCACGTGGATTTTTTTCGTGTAATGTTTTTAAAATAGTTTTAATTGTTTCGTTTCGGTGTGATGAAACTTCAAAAAGTTTATGTGCATACATATCATCTTCGGCGATTTTAATCGTTTCTTGAATCGAAGTTTCTCCGTTATTTGTTGATAATCCAAATGAAACTGAGATGGACATTCCTTGAACCATTCGTTGTTCAATTTTATTTTTTGC
>CAYJBI010000042.1:0-11315 GCA_964368345.1 uncultured Mariniplasma sp.
ATGTAAGCGTTTTTAAAATAGGTATTTGTTATCACATATTTATGTGATAGAATAAAAGTAAAGATATTACAGAGAAGACAGGTAGGTTCTATGCGTATTGTAAAACATCCTATTTTAGATTTTCCTGAACGTGAGTCTATCACGTTCATTTTTGAAGGAAAAGAAGTGAAAGGGTATCAAGGTGATACGATTGCATCTGCATTGCATGCACTTGGTATTACTACCCTTAGTTATTCCATTAAAGAACATCGGCCACGTGGTTTTTATTGTGCAATTGGAAATTGTGCATCATGTAATATGGTTGTCAATGGTGTTCCTAATGTTCGCACGTGTATTACTCCACTTGAACCTCATATGATTGTTGAAAGACAAACAAATAAGGGGGTCATCATATGATTGAGAAAGAACTTATCATCATTGGAGGGGGACCTTCAGGTCTTTGTGCAGCAAAAATGGCTTGCGAAGCAGGTCTTTCAGTATTACTTATCGATAGAAGTCCATCATTAGGAGGACAACTCATCAAACAAACCCATAAGTTTTTTGGTTCAAAAGCACAATATGCAAAAACACGGGGATTTGATATTGCAAAAATCCTTATTGATCAAGTTAAAGGTCATGAAAATTTAGAAATATTAGAACACGCCACTGTTGTTGGATTGTATCCAGATAAAGTTGTTACAGTCTATGTTAATGATCAATATCTTAAATATCAAGCAAAAGCGGTTATTGTTGCTACGGGGGCAAGTGAAAAATTTCTTGCATTTGAAAACAATGATCTTCCAGGAATCTATGGGGCTGGGGCTGTACAGACACTTATGAATTTATATGGTGTACTCCCAGGACAAGAAATTATGATGGTAGGTAGTGGAAACATTGGATTAATTGTTTCATACCAATTGCTACAAGCTGGAGTCAAAGTAAAAGCAATTATTGAAGCTGCTCCAACGATTGGTGGCTATAAAGTGCATGCGTCTAAGATTCGTCGTTTAGGTATCCCCATCTATACACAAACAACGATCAAAAAAGCAATAGGTAAAGATCATTTAGAAGCAGTAGAATTAGTATCACTTGATGAAAAGTGGAATCCTATCATAGGTACTGAAAAAATTGAAAAGATTGATGCTTTATGTATTTCTGTTGGTTTATCACCGATGCATCAATTGCTATCGATGGTCCATGCAAAAACAAAATATGTATCTGAACTTGGAGGGTTTGTCCCAGTTATTACTGAAATGCATCAAACAACTGTAGAAGGTATTTTTGCATGTGGCGATGCTGTAGGTATTGAAGAAGCAAGTTCAGCGATGATGGAAGGATACTTGACGGGTCTCTATGTTTGTAAGTATTTCCAAAAAAATCACCCAGATCAAGAGAAATTAATCGCAAAATATGAACATGAACTTGATATGCTCAGAAATGGACCTTTTGGTATTAAAACAAAAATTGGTCTAGAGAAGTTAAGAAAAGGTGAACAACATGCTTAATAAAACAGGAATACCAAGTAAAGAACAAGTTCAATCACGCTTTCCAGATCATGTAGCTTTAATAAAACCAAAAGCTATTCTTGAGTGTTATGAAGATATTCCTTGTAATCCTTGTTCCACATCGTGTCCTTTTGATGCAATTGAAATTGGAGACAATATTAATAAACAACCTAAACTTCATGTAGATTTATGCACAGGATGTGCTGTTTGTGTCCCAAGTTGCCCTGGTTTAGCCATTATTATTGCTCAAATTAGAGGGGATCAGGCAGTATTTAAAATACCTTATGAGTTTCTTCCCTTTCCAGTTAAAGGCGAAATATGGGATGGCATCAATCGTATGGGAGAAGTGATATGTGATGCACTTATTGAAAACATCCAAATCACGAATAAACAAGATCATACAGCACTTGTTACAGCAAGTGTGCCCCGTGAATATTTAAATGAGTTTGTTACTGTGAGGGCTAAAATATGAAAAAAGATCAAACAATCATCTGTCGTTGTGAGGATGTAACACTAAAACAAATTCATGATTTAATGGATCAAGGTTATACAACGTTTGAAGATTTGAAAAGATTGCTTAGAGTAGGGATGGGACCATGCCAAGGAAACACATGCGGTCATTTAATCCAAAGAGAATTAGCAACTTACCTAAAAAAACCAATAGAAGAAGTTCCTGTTCATAAAGTTCGACCACTTATCATGGGTGTACCACTTCATAAGATTGCAGAAGGTGAAGACCATGAAAGTTAATTGTTTAATCATTGGTGCAGGTATAAGTGGTGTTGCAATTGCTTATCATCTAGCTAAAAAAGGTATGACTGATATCCATGTTGTTGATAAAGGTTATTTCACAAATGGTGCAACAGGTCGATGTGGTGCTGGAATTAGACAACAATGGGCAACAGAAATGAATTGCTTACTTGCTAAAAGAAGCATTGAGTTTTTTGAACATGCGAAAGAGATTTTAGAATATCCCCATGACTTAGAGTTTAAACAAGAAGGATACTTAATACTTGCAACAACAAAAGAAGAACATGATCAGTTTACAAAGAATGTTGCTTTGCAGAATCGTTTAGGTATTCCATCAAAACAGTTAAATAAAGATGAAGCGCTACAAATTGTGCCTCATCTAAATAAAGATAGTTTTTATAGCGCTACATTTTGCCAAACAGATGGTCACTTAAATCCATTTAAAATGACTGAAGCTTATTATCTTGCAGCGAAAAAATTAGGTGTTACCTTTTCATTTTTTGAAGAAGTGACTCAAATTGATGTGGAAAATAAAGAAATCAAGCGCGTCCATACAACAAAAAATATATATGAAACCCCAATTGTTGTGAATGCAGCAGGAGGTTATTCTCATGAAATAGGGTTGATGGCTGGAATTGATATTCCGGTTTATGCAGAAAATCATGAGATTTTAGCAACTGAACCCGTTGAAAAAATGCAGGGTCCAATGGTGATGTCATTTTCTAAAAACATTTATTGTCAACAAGTACCTCATGGTGCGTTTTTAATGGGACGATCTCATATAGGTACTCCTAAAAATCACAATATTGAATCTTCTTGGCAATTTTTAGATCATATGTCTAAAACGCTTGTTGATATTATGCCAAAAGTTGCTGAATTAAGGGTTGTAAGACAATGGGGTGGCTCATATAATATGTCTTTAGATCGTCAGCCAATCTTAGGAGATACAGATGAAGTTAAGGGATTTTACATGGCATGTGGATTTAGTGGACATGGATTTATGTTGGCTCCAATGACAGGGTTGTTATTATCAGAAGTTATTATGAACGAAGAACCATCCATTGATATGACATCATTACATATCAATCGATTTAAAGATGTTGATATTATTCATCAAGAAAAATCAGTCGTATAACGAAAGGAGACTATGATGGCAATTTATAACTATCAAACAGAACCACTCACAGATTTTACAAAAGAGGAAAACATTAAAAAATACGAAGAAGGGCTTCGTATTGTTGAATCCTATCTTGGAAAAACGTATCCAATCATCATTGATGGAAAACGTATCGAAACTGAGAAAAAAATGGTGTCTCTTAATCCTGCAAATCATAAAGAAATCGTTGGAACGATTTATCAAGCAGGTATAAAGGAAGCAGAAACAGCAATGCAAGTTGCTCTTAATGCGTTTGAATCATGGAAACGTGTTGATGCGAAAGTACGTGCAGATGTTTTGTTTAAAGCAGCAGGTATTATTCGTAAACGTAAATTTGAGTTTTCTGCACTTATGACAAAAGAAGCAGGAAAACCATGGCCTGAAGCCGATGCAGATGTTGCTGAAGCCATTGACTTTTTAGAGTATTATGGACGTCAAATGTTATCTTTAACACGTATTGATGATCATATTTTATCGAGAAGAGATATTGAAAGAAATGAATATACCTATATTCCTCTAGGTGTTGGAGCAATTATTTCACCATGGAATTTTCCTTTAGCCATTTTAACAGGTATGTCATCAGCAGCTATTGTTTCTGGAAACGCAGTTTTAATAAAACCGGCATCAACTACACAAGTTATTGCATATAAATATGTTGAAGTTTTAGAACAAGCAGGTCTTCCAAAGGGAGTTGTAAGTTTTATTCCAGGAAGTGGTGCTGAAATAGGCGATTATTTGGTAAATCATCCAAAAATGCGTTTCATCTCATTTACTGGATCTAAAGAAGTTGGAATGTCTATTTATGAGAAAGCAGCCAAAGTACAAAAGGGTCAAATTTGGTTAAAACGTGTGATTGCAGAAATGGGTGGAAAAGATGCAATTATTGTTGATGATGATGCCGATTTAGATTTAGCTGCAGATAGCATTATCAAATCAGCTTTTGGTTTCTCTGGACAAAAGTGCTCAGCTTGTTCACGTGCTATTATTCATGAAAAAGTATATGATCAAGTACTAGATAAAATGGTTGAAATCGCAAATCACATAAAAGTTGGAGATCCCACACTTAAAGATACTTTTATGGGTCCTGTTAATGATATTAAAGCATTTGAAAAAATTACATCTTATTTTAAAATAGGAGAAAAAGAAGGACGAAAGATTTTCGGGGGAACATCAGATAAAAGTCATGGGTACTTCATTCAGCCAACCATCTATGCTGATCTCAATCCTAAGTCGATCTTGATGCAAGAAGAAATCTTTGGACCTATTCTTGCAGTATGTAAAGTTAAATCATTTGATGAAGCAATTGATGTTGCTAACAATACAGAATATGGCTTAACAGGTGCGGTAATCTCAAATAACCGTATGCACCTAGAGAAAGCAAGACACGAATTTCATGTTGGTAATTTATATTTAAATCGCAAGTGTACAGGAGCAATCGTGGGTTATCAACCTTTTGGAGGATTTAATATGAGTGGTACAGATTCAAAAGCTGGTGGACCTGATTATTTAATTCTTCATATGCAAGGTAAAACAGTTTCAGAGCAGTTTAAATAATTTGTTTAATGAAAGAGGTGCGAGTATAATACTCACACCTCTTTCATTATTTAGAAATACCTTTTTTGAATTTCATATAAGAAAATAGTAGCTATTAATAAATCTGCTGATCCACCAAAACTAAGTCCTTCTTGAATTGCTCTCTCTGTAAATGATTTAACTTTCTCTATATCTGTAACATCGAGCGAAGCAACTCGTTTCTTTACTTCCATATAATTTTCGAATGATTTAGCGCGTTTTAGTAAGACAGTATCATCAGTTGAACGAATAAGTTGTTGAAGTAACTGACGAAGTGTTGTATCATCAAGTGATTTATTAGTCATCGAATGAATTGCGTGGTGAACAGATGGTAATCCTAAATAAGCTTCACCTCTTGCACCTGAAATTTGATGTTCGTGATATGCTTTTTCACCAAATGACTCTGGTTCATGATCAAAATCTTCAAATAAATGTTGTGACAATGTATGAATATTGGTAAATATGTGATTAAAATCTTGACGGTGTTTTATTGTATACCCTAGGGATAACATCACGAGTCCTAAAATAAAGATAACTCCTTTGTAACAATTAATACCTTCAGTAACTTGCAGCATTTTATTTTCTGCCTCTACTCCTAAAGGTCTTGCAATCTCAAAAAGTTGATAAAGTTCTTTATCCCCATAACCTAGTTGAAATACTTCTATAAAATAGGGGATAATGGCTTGTTGAGCTTTCTCCATTAATTGAAATGTCATATCATGATGTGAACCCATCGATGTTGGTGTGACCAATCCAAATTTGTTTTCTAAAGATAATTCTCTCATTAAAGCTTGTTTCGACAAGAATTTGATTTCTTTCATTAAATGATCAAGACATGTTTTTTTAATAAATTGCATTTTTTCAGAAAGTGTATGTTTTTCACTTCTTGTACAATGATGTGCTAAATCATCACATAAATAACATAATCTTGGACTTATTTTTAGATGACTTCTAGACCATAAATGATTGGGGTGTGTCCAAAGATCTAAATCAGCAAGTCTTCCTAAGGGAAAAGAATCTTCAAGTGAAATAAGTTTTTGTTTAATTTCTAAGGGATTTACTTCCTTAATGGATATGAATGTGTATGGACCATCACTTGATTCAAAACGCTCTTTTTTAATGATTTGAAAAATTGTTGAAATTTGGTATTCAAAAAAGCGTACGATAATATACGCTTCAGCTATATTTTTATGATCACCTGGAATATTGGCTTTAACTTGAATCAAGGATTCAGTTCCTTGATTTAACCACATCTGTCTGATGTTTGCTCTTAATTCACGTGCATCTAAAATATCATTCATGAAAAAGTGCCCGACCTTCCTTCGATAATAAAAATTTATATGTGGTTTTTGGAACCAGTGATTTGATTGAATGGTAATCTTTTTTCTTCATCAAGCTACGAACAAATGATGCTGATATCGCATCTTCATTGTAAGTTTTACGTTCAATCACAACAAGTTTATGGCCAAAAATTCTCTTCATAGTTTCATTGTATTGCGCTGTCATCATATCTTTTGGTTCAGTTCCTACATAGCGATAATCAAATTCAAAAATTGGAAAGAAGTAATCTCTAAAAAGGATTACGTCTAAGTCCATGAAAATCTGAGATATTATTGATGTTTCTTTTAAAAAATATGTGGGGAAAGTTGCTCGACTGATGATATAGGGCGTTGAAGGAAGTACATGAACATTCTTTAAATGTTTTGTTGCCTGCTTAACAAGTTTAAATCTTACATCAAATGGGAATACTGATTTATTTTCTTCGACAAGAAAAACAATAACATCATCAACTTCTTTAGCACATGTTTCTATTAAATACAAATGCCCATTCGTTATAGGATTACAGTTCATGACGATACACGCTTTTTTACCATGTCTTGGTTTTAATGATAGTTTAAGTGCTAGCAAATGATCTTTGATCGGATAAATGTTGTTTTCAAAAAGCGTAACTTCATCAGTTTCCAAAATAAAGGAAAAATTATTATGTAAAAAAATATGCTTATTTTGTGGTTTAGTATATAAAAAATATTTGTTAATCTGTCTTGATTCAAATATCCGCATAACATGATGAAGTAGATGATTCGTCATTTGTTCACCTTGTCGGTTTTCTGTTACGGCAATCATCTTTATGACATTTTCATATGTGGATATGGTTCCAACAAGTTCGTCATCATCGTACATGTTATATGTTTCGCTTACTTTTTCATCATATAAAAGATGAGAACTTTGTAGAAGTTCTAGTGTTTGTTTTTTTTCTGATTCATTTTTTGCTGAAACAAACCGTAATGACATACTATTCATCCTTTAATTTGTAAATCGAATCGATAATCGAACCATCTCTGTATCGGATGACACCAATTACTTTATCTGAATGTGTTCTTTCTTTAGGAATTCCTGTCATTTGAAGTGCTTTATTTAAGAGTTCTTCGATGGTTACAATAGGTAATGAAGAATTTTTCAATAAATGAATTAAATCTTGTCGTTTTGGGTTAATGGCTATTCCTCTTTCAGTCACCAAAGCATCAACTGTTTCACCTGGAGTTGTAAGACTGGTTACTGTATGTTTAATCATCGATAAGCGTGATTTCACGAGATTTGTTGTAATTATCGTTAGTTTTGCGCCATAGGCAGTATCAGAATGACCACCAGAACCTCCAATGATATGGCCTAATGAATCAGTTGTGACATTGACATTGAAATCAAGGTCAATTTCAGTTGCACCTAAACAAACAACATCGAGTTTGTTAACCATAGGTTGATCATAAGGATTTCCATAAGTAGAAGAGCTCATCATAAGATGATTCTTATTTTTTTGATACGATTTAATGGCTTCTAAATCAAAGCATTGAACATCATAAAGTTTATCAAAAAGTCCATCTTCATGCATTTTAACAAGAAAATTTGTAATACCACCAGAAGCAAAACTGCCGATAATCTTTCTTTCTTTCATCATTCGTCCGATATCCTCGGCGACAGCTAAACTTGTACCTCCGGCTCCAGTTTGAAAACTAAATCCATTTTTGATATATCCTAGTTCAGAAATTAATTGTGCAGTATTATTTGCAATTTTTAATTGAATAGGATCACGCGTAGGTTTTGTCGTACCGCTTTGAATACCACTGGTATCACCGATTGAAGGGATATGCAAAATGAAATGAACATAACGTCCATCAAGATCTATTCGTTTAACATGGTCAACTAAATGATCAGTAACAATGACTTTCTTTTTTGCATAGAGTAAATCTGGAATTGCATAACCTAATGTTCCGCAAGCAGAAGGACCTTCAATACCGTTACTATGACCGCAATGATCAGAGGCAGATACAGCGATAAATGCAACATCAATCGAAAGATCACCTGATTCTATTGCACGAGGTCGACCTCCATGTGTATCCATAACAAGCAACTCTTTGAGGTAACCTTGTTCGATTGCTTTAGCTACAGGTCCATTGATATAATTCGTATAAATCTTAGTGATTCCGCCATTTTTTATAAGTGGAACCATAGGTTCATGAACAGGAAAAATAGCACTTGGAGCAAGTGTCATATTTTTAAGTTTTCTTTTTTTAATTTCGCTAATCACTAGATTAATGACGCCATCACCATTTCTTAAATGATGATGAAATGAGAGTGTCATACCATCTTTTATACCTAGTTCATCAAATAATGAGGCAATATCACTAATAATAGGTTTTACTCCGCCACCAACGATAACTTCATCAATCAGTATTCTTTTAGTTTTGGATATGAGTGCATTAGCACCTTGATAAGGGATTGCATCATTAGGAATGTTTCTGTTCAGCACATTAGAAATCATGATTTCACCTTCTCTAGCAATCTTTTAGCACGAAGAATAATTGGTTTATCAATCATCTTTCCGTCCACTGAAAATGCACCTTTTCCTAATTTTTGTGCTTCCATTTCAGCTTCTAAAACACGTGTTGCATACGTTATTTCCTTTTGTGTAGGACTAAATGTTTGATTGATAACATCTATTTGAATAGGATGGATACACGCTTTAGCATTCATTCCTAATCTTTTTGCATGATGTGAGTCGAAAATTAATCCTTCTTCATTGTTAAGATCTGTAAATGGTGTATCAATTGCATCTTTTCCAAATGCTTTAGCAGCATAAATTAACAGTTGTCGAGCGAAAAGAATTTCTTCACCTTCAAGTGTTCTATCGACTTCAAGATTTGTAGCAAGATCTTCACCTCCAAGAAGAAGACCTGATACACGCTTGTGGGAAGCAATTTTTTCAATCTCGAAAAGGGATATTGCTTGTTCTATGATAGGAATGAGTGTAATTTTACATGATGATTGACGCTTTTCATGTTTTTGAAGTATTTGATCAATCGCATCAATTGCTTCAACAGATGCTTTTGGCACCATAATGGTATCAATAGGCATCTTTAAAACATAGTTTAGATCGTCATTAAAATAGGGAGAATCAAATTGATTAATTCTTACAATTTTTTCTATATTTTTCAGTTGAAAAGACTTGAAGTATTCGAAAAGAAGATCTCTTGCTGCATCTTTTTCTAAGAGGTGAATCGCATCTTCAAAATCAAATATAATTGCATCTGCTTCAAAAACGTCTGCATTTTGAAGCATTGCTGGAGAATTTGCTGGAATAAATAAAAGGCTACGTCTCATGATTTAACCTCCAGTCGTTTGAGTGCAGTCAAAAGACGAGCACGTATTGTATAATTAAGAGCTCCTTTATCTTGAATATGAACTTTTATTTTTTTAATCTTTTTACTTTTTAATACGTCAAGAATGACTTTTTCAATTTCCTCACCAAAAGCGTCTTTAACAATACTTTCAATGATAATTTCAAGTGAACTGCTATTCTCAACAGTTATTAAACAGTCATTTGATTCTAATGTCCCAGCAGTTGCATAAATCATAATTTCCCCTTATTTTCGTGCATGTGATAATGCGATGACACGCTCCATCATATTATTAACAATCATGTAACCAGAATCGACATCCATACCTGGTTTTGCTAAGCATAAATCTGCTTCACAAGCGATAGCAACCGAAGTAGTAGCTTCAGAAGAGATATTTGTTTCATTGCATGTTCCACCACAATATGCACCAATTTTTCTTTTTTTACAATATAATATAGCTTCAGCAATATTGTTGATTCCACCTAAATCAGGTGTTTTAATTTGTAAAATATGTCCTGCTTTTTGATCTGCAAAATAACGGATATCCTCTAGTGTGTTACACCATTCATCGGCTACTATTTCTACAGGAGTTCCTACTTCATCGAGACGTTTTGTAATTTCTCTAAGCGCTATCATTGTTCCCTCACGATCACCAGTATCGATAGGACCTTCAATGCGTAAAAAGAATGGTTTTGCAGTTTCAGCTAAATCGATTAAGTAATTGACGATGCGATCGATATCGTTACTAAAAGCAATACCTAATGTTCCATATAAATCAATATGAAAAATAGGAAGATAAGAAGAATCAATTCTTTTTGATAAAACACGTTCCTTCATCCAAATAACATAGTTCTTCAAAATTTCGCCACTATATCCTAATTTTTCTTTAACGTTATTGATTAAAGCATGAGGCATTGCATCAACTTCTTTTAAAATCATTTTATCGACATTCGTGTAACGATCATCACCAGATTGTGCAAAAATAGGTATTCTGTGTAATTTATTAAGTGTTGGATGATACTCATCACGTATAACTTCAGCCATACTGCGTTTTGTTGAAACAGCAGTAGCTGAAAGTAATGCTTGTGTAATTCCATAGCGAATAGCCGTATGTACTCTTTTCCCATTGACTTGTAGACGATCATATTTTTCAGCAAGCACTTTAAAGTGAGAAACATCTTCACCAATTAGTTTAGGTACGATATGTTCTTCAATGAATGGAATGAATTCACTAGCAAGGAATAAAGGATCTCTCCCACCAGCACCTGAGTATTGAACTGCAGCGCAATCTCCGATACCGATATCACCGTTATCTAAGATTAATTGAACAGAAATTGCTTCACCAGGGACTCTAACTTCTTTAAATCCTTCTGTGAGAGAATCACCAATATACATGAAACCATCTTTTTGTGCATCTTTCTTAATGGCTTTTTGATCATCAAAATAAAATCCTGTGTAACTCTTTGTTAAAATGACTTGTTTAATCTTCATGTTATTTTTTACTTGCTTTTTGAGGTCTTCCAATCATTTCACCGCGTGAAACTGCATAGATATCATCTACAGTCATTTGGAAAGTGATGGGACGGTCTTCAGCTTTTGCCCTTTCGTCTAATTTTGCTTTATGAAAATCTTTTATATCTTGTGTCATTCCTAGATTACCAAACTCTAAGATGCGCACAC
>CAYJBI010000043.1:0-11168 GCA_964368345.1 uncultured Mariniplasma sp.
ATATAAGGATATTCCTTCTAGTTATTTTGATCGTATAAATTTAGCTTTTATATCTGCGATGGCAAAAGGAACTCAAAAGGGAATTCCTTTAACATTTCCATTGATTACAGTACAGATTGATGATGATTTTGATTATGATAATGAAGTATTTAAAACACTATTAGAGAAAATGTATATGTGGGGTGGTGTTTACTTTGAAAACTTTAGAACAAGACCTTTCACTGATCCATATTACACTAAAGTTAATCCACTTATCAAACCGAAAGATCCAAGTGTTTCAAGAAGTTTGTGCTGTAGATTGAATATTGATTTATCAGTTTTATCCCGTGCTGGAGGTGGTATATTTGGTAGTAGTGTTGGTAATGTTGGAGCAATTCAAGTCTTGAACCTAAACATGAATCGCATGATGATAGAATTTGGACATGATAATCAATTACTTAAAGATAGAATCAGAGATTATCTTGAAGTTATGGAAGAAGGACACATGGCTAAAAGAGCATGGGTAGAAAAACATAAAGAGTTATATCCTACATTTTTCGCTTTTAATCATGACTTAAAAAACTATTTCAATGTATTTGCGATTACAGGAATGCATGAAGGATTAATCAATATGGGGTATTCAAAAGGTATAAATGATTCAAAAGGTAAACTATTTGCTCATGAAATAATGCAATATATGAGCGAAATAATCAATGAATTTATAATAAGAGATCACGTGGCATGTGGTATTGAGTATGCTCCTGCGGAGAATGCAGGTATTAAACTTGCAAGACATGATATCAAATGGGCTAAAGAACATCAACGAGAAGTATTTGTACAAGGCAAAGGTGATGATGTTTACCTTACTAGCGGGTGTATGTTACCTTTTAGTGAGACAGATTTTCATGAACAAATTGAGAATGCTGCAGAGTTTCAAGGATATGCAACATCAGGATCTATCTTACATCATTTTTTAGAAGATAAAATCGAACCAGAAGTCCTAGCAACTTATCTCAAAAATCTCTTTAACAAACCAATAAATTACATTACATTGACACCTACAATTACCGCGTGTCAAACTTGCGGACAAAAAATCATTGCAAAAGATGCGAAAGATATTGAGATATGTCCCGTCTGTGGCTCTTCTGATATTGCATCATTTTCAAGAGTGATTGGTTATGTAAGAATGATAGCAAGACAAAACATTCATGTGAATAAAGAAGGCTTCTATGAAGGTGATTTTAACTTTTGGAGTAAAGCTAGACGTTTAGATTGGGCAGAAAGAAGACGATTTAAGGAAGATGATGCAAAGTGATTCGTTATTATAAACATATAAGTCTATCCATGTCAGAAATTAAAGACAAAAGTGTACTATTGGTACACGCATTAAGTGGATGTATGTTTCATTGTTATGAGTGTATCAATTATGAAGAAATTGTTTTAAAAAAACATCATGAATATCTAACAATAGAAGATGTCATTTCTGTAGCACATAGACAAAATGATTTAGTAGATATGATTGTTTTTAGTGGTGGAGAGTTTCTGATTTCACCTATCGAAGATCTGATTAAGGATTTAAGAAAAGTGAGGGAAAGTACAAGCAAACCTATCATTATTTATACAACGGGATATTACTTTGATAAAATGGATACATTAATTCAAGAGAATCTTGTTGATGGGTTTCACATGGATATGAAACTCCCATATCACTTAATTGATGATGAAGATTCAGAATTGATGATGCATACTCTAGGAAAAGTATTAAATGCAAATGAAAGATTAAACTTATTAAAATCCATCGATCTCATTGTAAGGACAGATCAAGGTTTTAGCCAAATCCGTAGTGTAAAATACTTATTTCTAAGTGAATCAGCCTTTATGGAGTGTGAATTATATATTAAAGAAATCAATTGCAAATACCATAAGAATGTTCCTTATGAGGTTCATCCATTCTATAAAGTGAATAATGAATAGATTTATTATTAGGGTCCATGATGAATGGATCCTTTAATGTAATATGCGATTATCAACGATTAATATCCAAGATTATGAATAAAATTATTCCATTTCAAGGTATAATACAACTAAATAACAAAATGTGGAGGGAAACATGAAAAAAATACAATTTTTGATTGTGTTCTTATCAATCTTGACTTTATTCGGATGTCAGCAAAGTGAGTCAAAAATCATCGATGAAGTGATTTCAGAATTTAATTTACCTGCTTCTGTTGATGCATCCATTGATCTTCCTAACAAGGTAGTCCATGATGAATTAGATGTGTCTATCGAGTGGATATCATCGCATCCATCAGTAATCGATATTACAGGCAATGTGTCTAGGACAAATGAGGACATCGAAGTTACATTGACAGCTAAGTTTACATTAGGAAGTATCGTTAAAGAAAAGACATATAAAATCTTAGTTTTAGCTTTAGGATCTGATACGATTGTTATTCGAACATACGCTCATCCAAATGAGGTATTCAAAACGTATTATCAAGAAAAATTGAGTAACTTGCCCATTTTAGAAACACCGACACACCCCTCGGCTACATTCATATCATGGTGCATAGATTCTGATTTAGAAATCATTATTCCAGATTCTATTGTATTAGATAAGAATCTTGATTTATATGCCAAATGGGATGTTGAGTATTATGATGTTACATTAATATACTCGGGGTTTAAAAACTTTACGAAAGAACAGTCACTCCATCTCCAGCAACTCAATATTCTAGATAGCTATATTGAAGAACCTGAGGATACGAATATCGTATCGATGCAATTGTTATCATTTGATGAAAGAAGTTTTAACATCCATCAAGTTAAACAAGTTATTCATATCGAAACAGTTGAAGATAAGTATTCTATATCGTACTATCAAAAAGAAGAAGACCCAGTCCTTTTTGAACAAATATTTGTTGAGCAATATGACAATAATATGATTAATCAGTACGGGTTAACCTTCGATAATCATCTGTTTTCTATAGTTCAAAATGGTATTGAAACAAGACAAATTGATTTAGGAATCATAGACCTAGATGAACAGGAAACTATCGTAGAAATAAGTACAAGTTATCTAAGTGTTTTTGTTGCAACAAGCCTTAATAAAGTTCATGCAATTCAAAATCTCTTCAATATGGGAGGATATCAAGATACAGAAATTATCACGATTGATCTCAATAAATATCAATTAGGTAACTTTATCGAGTTTAATGTGTCAACGCGAGAAATGTTTGCAATTGTTGCAGTATGCGAAAAGGGGATTATCGATTTAACAGACCCTTATCGATTACCTTATGTTTTCATCATTGAAGATGAAACAGACACTATTAAAGAAGTTCTTTTTAAACAACAAGATTATTATATTTTAACTGAGAAAAATCAAGTATATCTTGCTAGAAGTATATTTATAAAACCTAATAGTGCTTATGGAAATATTACAGAACAAATAAGTTTAGAGGATGAAGAATTTGTTGTTGATTTTCTCATGATTAATATGTATGTATATTTTGTAACATCGCATCATCGTGCTATCCACTATGCAACCTATGGATCTGATCAAACAAGTGAAGTAATATATGGCATTCAAGGTACATATAGCTTAGGAATATCATCCAACGAGCGTATAGAATGGATACAAGGAAACATTATTTATACTAATATACATCAACTTTATTCAATAGTATTAGAAAATGGCTTGTCATCGCCAATTATTCAAGGGGTTACATCATTAAATTTACCATTGCTTCAAGATGAATATGTAGTCAGTTATTTTATCGATAACATTCATGATCAACTCAAACCTAATATATTCATAACTAACTTAAATCATATGATTGTTTATGATACATTTAATCGCGAATACCAAAGAATTGAAAGTGTGACTCTTAAAGATGATGAAAAGATTTTATTTTATCTTATTGATTTACAAGAGACGTCTTATTTTCGCATACTTACGAGTGATCAATTATATGTAGGATATGATTTTGCTGTAGATGAATCAATCACTCAATCGGTTATGAATGATTTAGGGGTGACAGAACTCTTTGATTTAATTATTTATGAAGACAATCGTTATCGTGCATCTACATATGACGGCTTGCAATATAATAAATATGATTATTTTACGATTGAAATGGGTAGTTATTCTATATGGAAGATAACAGATCACTTGATATTGTCTAAAAATGAAACAGTCCCACAACCCATAGTATTTGATCCATTGATTCATAAAACATGGTCCTTGCAACATGCAAGTATTGAAACAGTACCTGAAATTGTAACCCAGGATATAAACCTTTATCTTGTTGAAAATCCACATGCATATATTTTGAACTTTGACACACAAACAGAACAAGAAATTTCTTCCATGCAAATTGAAAAAAACACATCATATCAATTACCTATCCCAGTGGAATTAGGGAAATATTTTTTAGGATGGTACTTAGATTTCGATCTAAAGAATATGTTTCAGCCAGATAAAATAGCTTATGGAAAGACCTATACATTATATGCTTCATGGACAAACGATACTTATCATATCTATTATCATAATGTTGATACTAATATATTGCCGTCTGAAATAGCTACAGGAACAAAACCCATCATTACATCAGAAATACCTGTTAAGACAGGGTATCAATTTGTAGGTTGGTATGACGAGAATAATGTTAGATTCCGTGATGAAGAAGCGCGATTTGAAGATTTGCATCTCTACGCAAAGTTTAATCCGATACAATTAAACATTGAATTGATTGATGAAAGTGAACAAATGTATTATGCTACTGCTTATTATGATCAAACTTTACGAGATATTCAAACATTCATGTATGGATATGTGATCAATGAATTTTATTTGGATTCTAGAGGTGAACAGTTGCTTGATTTAGATTACATTCTTGAAAATGATCAAACGTTATATATAACGCTTGTAGAAAAAGATGTTTCAATCATATTATTAGAAGAGCTTATAATTACTGGTGATGTGAACTACTTTTTTATCGGTAATGTGTTATTTGCTGAGTATAATTCACATATCTATATGTACAAATCTGGTGAACATCAGGAGTTAAATGGTGAATCATATTATATTGATCAACCCATTGATATTACTGAATTATTGAATATCAATATTGAAGAAGTCACAGGGGTACATTCAATAAATGAGTATGTATTATTCTTTATTAATGAAGATGAGGTACGCATTCTTGATTGTAACAAACGTGAAGTCGTCCAGACTATAAATCTTCATTTATCAGCAGAAGAAATATTAGATTTAAAAACCATTATTAGCTTCCGGATAGTTCAAGGTGAATTTTACTATTTCATGGGTTTATCATCATACCAAAGATTGTTTATCTTTGATTTAAATGGAAATATAACTGTCATCAATCATGTTACAGAACTTATTGAAAATATTCGGTTTGTAGTTGCAGTGACAAATAATATGCCAGTTGCATATTATTTCAATAATGAAGGTGTGCTAGAAACAAGAAATCTTTATCAAGATGCAATGTATATACCAGAAGGAAATCCAATCTTAAGAGTTATAAATAGGACCATTTATCAAGAAATTTTTGAAAACGGGCAAACCCTACTTTTTAATTATCGTCAGCAAGATAGTGAGAATCCTTTTATAGTGACAGAAAATTACCTTAATCTTGAAACTGATGAAACAATAATCAAAGTGGAGAATGAACTTATTTTTACATCTTTGGGAAGAGTTCTGTCTTTTAGTAATTCATCAGGTTTAAGTATCATAGACATTAGAGATCGATTGAGTAATGATGAACTTATTATTAATATTGGATATGACAGAGGTAGTGAATATGTAATCACTTCAAATAATCGTGTAATTTTCACCAATGGAAGACAAGAGATTTTTGAACTAAGTAATGATGAAATTTTTTTAACAGTTTATGAAAACATGATTATTACTGATAAACATATATACATATTCGATTGGCAAAGTAATACATGGGTGTCTTATGATGTGCTTCTTGATGGAGAGACACTAGTCAAGATTGAAAATAGTTATATCTATACATCATTAAATAGACTACTTAACTTGACGTTTATAAACATTCAACGACCTGTTATTATTACATTTAAACTTTACCGAATTAAGGAGATTTTGATTGCTCCTTATAACTCAGAACCATTATTACCAGATTATGGCAATGATAACTTTATGGGTTGGTATCATGACAGTGGGTTACTCATACCATTTGAAACAGTTAATTCGAGTGGACCTATAGTGCTTTATCCCAAGGTACAATAAGATAACAATGTAAAAAGACATTGATTTGCATCCATGTAAATGAGTGTCTTTTTGACAAAAACAATACTGAGATTACATGATAGAGAATGTTAAAATGAATTATGAATATTAAAAAAATAAGGAAGGTTTTTATATGGGTAAGAAATTAAATGAAATGAGTTTACAAGAATTATGGGAACTTTTCCCTATATTTCTTGTAGCACATAAAGAGATTTGGAAAGAGTATTATACTGAAGAAAAGCGAATACTTGAAGATACATTAAAAGGACTTGATGTCAAAAGAATTGAACATATTGGAAGCACTGCAATTCCTCATATCTACGCAAAAGATATCGTTGATATCTTAATTGAAGTAAACGAAAAAGACTTTAATGAAGCCATTAAACACCTCATTAATAATTCATATATCAAGATGAATCAAAATGAACAAAGAGCATCTTTTAACAAAGGGTATACAGAAAAAGGATTTGCAGATAAAGTCTTTCATATCCATTTAAGAAAGAACCAAGATATTGATGAAATATACTTTAGAGATTATTTGATAGAAAATCTTTCAGTAGCAAAGAGATATGAAGAATTAAAGTTATCGTTATGGAAAAAATATGAACATAACCGAGATGGTTATACGGAAGCTAAAACAGATTTTATTAAAGAAATTACATTAAAAGCAAAAGAGAAATATAGCCATCGTTAGTTTAACTTAATATAAAATATTCACACGACAAATGAGCGTTATCGATAAACATAGATTTACACCTAATCGACTTAAAAGAGATTTTAAAAATGATGATCTTAATCTAGTTTAGGTCACAGATATATCAGAATTTATCGAAGCTTTTCATTCATTCTAATTAAGGCATTTAATACCGATTACTAAGTATCAAAACTATCTTAAAAAATCATCATTTACTAAGTCAATGAGTGTAAAGAACATAAATTACAATAAAATAGATCAATTCAATAAAACATACAAAAATGACGATATTATGAAGTAAATATGCTATAAAAATGGCATATATTTTATATATGATTAGTAAACTTTCTGTTTTTCTTGGTTTACATTGACAAAGAAAAAAATGGCATGTATAATCGACTTAAAAGGCAAGCCTAGGAGGGAAATACATGAAAAAAGTAGTCGTTTTAGTTATGACATTCTTTTGTTTAGTTTTACTTTCTGGTTGCGACATGATTTTCAACAACGAGAATACACAGGAACAACCACTCGTCGCACCTCTAAATCTTAAATTGTTTGATGAAGAATTAACATGGGATACAGTCACAGGAGCAACAGGCTATGTGGTATTAATCGATGGTGTAAGACAAGATATTTTAACAACAAATAAATACACTTTTGATTCAACTATCACGGAAGATCAAGAAATATCTGTTCAAGCTTATCGTAAGAGCAAAGAAAACATTGATCAGTATTCATCAAGTTCGGAAAAAGTTACGCGTTATAAAAATTCATTTTCAACGAGTGAATCTGTTACTTATGATTTTAAAACAAGCGAAGCTACAAATCAAACAGTAGTTGTTAATCAATTATATGAAATACCAGCAGCAATTCGTTATGTTAAAATCGAAGGTAATGCAACAGACACTTATACACAAGTATCGTTTCTAGTTAAAAATAGAAATACACCTCTTGTGATTGATTTAATGAATTTTAAAGCTGTTGGTCAATCAAATAAACCTGCTTTATATACAGATGCAGCACTTACTGAATCTTGGGTAGTTATTATAAATAGTTTAGGTCAATCAAATGAACTTAAAGGTGGAGTCAATGCCACTGTGGGTACTCATGGAAGCGATGCAGGTGGCATATTTGGTGTTGGTAGTGATGGAGGTAAAGGCTCTAAAGGTATGTCAGGTCTTTATCTACCTAATGTGATTCTTAAAGGAAATGCAGATATTGATTTAATAGGTGGTCGCGGTGGCGCTGGTGGTGATGGCGGTAATGGCAACATGAACTTTGGTGGTGATGGCGGCAATGGCGGTGAAGGTGGTTCTGGAGCAGAATTTACAAACTTTTATGTGAAAATGAATTCAACATCAACTGTTAGTTTCCAAGGTGGAACAGGTGGTCCTGGTGGCGATGGTGGTAACTCGACACCATTAACAACACCTCCTGATGGAACCACAGGTAAAACCGGAAAAGATTATGTAGGTAATTTACAAACGACCTCTGGAATCGTTGGTTAGGGTGATTATATGAAAAAAATATTATTTCTTATCTTAATCAGTGTATTAGGTATCACATTATCATCTTGTCAGATTGTTGATTCATTTGGATTTAGTAAAGCAACAATCACCATTCATAATGGTGATGATTCCTATGATAAAGAAATCACCATAGCAAGTACTAAAACCATCCTTGAAGTTCCAACCAAAGAAGGATACTATTTAAAAGGTATTTATGATTCAACAGAAGGTGGAACACAGTTTTTCTATGGTAATGGTGAAGTTTCAAATGAATGGAATCGAAGTGATTCATCCGATTTATATTGTCAGTGGGGACCACTGAGTGATATCAATTATGAATCAGGAGTTCATTCAAATGGTCGAAATGGAACGGTTATCTATTTTGATTTTGATTATCTTCCAAATAATTTACTTGCAGCAGTCAAGAGTAATCCAAATAGAAATTTGAAGATTAAAATCTCTTATTCAATGAAAGCATCGAGTTATTTTGACAGTTCATTACCCGTAAGTATTTACACAAACACAAGTAAAGATAGAATCGGTGAAGTAACAGTCACTGGAACATCTACCTGGCAAGAATTTGTAACAACCATCAATGTTCCTGGTTCATATGTTAAAGATGAAATCATTCGTATCTATTTTAATATCAATGATACAGGTATTGGTATATCAGCACCTCGTGTAGCAGTTGACGAAATAAAAATTGAAGTTTCGTATTAAAGATTAGAATAGGGCAAATATGCCCTATTCTTTTGTAATAAAAGTAGTGTTTAATGATGAATACTAGCCAATAAAACAGTGAAAAGAGTAAAAAGTTCTTTCTGATATGATGACAACGAATGTATTATATGTTGTAACTATTTTAGGTATAAACAGATACGATAATGAAAGCATAGATTTAAGAACGATTAACATCGATTTCTTTGATATAAAAAATTTTGTTATTACCTGTTTAAGTTTGATATTAACTGGAGGGCTCATTGATGTTGTTTTACTAAAACAAAGTTCTTTATGCAAATATAATGGATGTGTTAAAAAACAACTAGTCAAAACACAATTGTACGGAAAGGCTAGATGGATAGTTGCGTATGCTTCATAATAATATGCTTAATAAGTAAAAAGTCAGTATAAATGAATTGTTTTCAAAGAATTATGTACAAATAAGTGTTTGTAGTGTACAATATAGACAAATAACAACAAAATGATGCAATAGGGGATGTTTGCACAGTTTTTTAAGTGATGCGACATTTTGTGGTCGCTTTTTTGCTTTCGTGAATTAATGATTACAGATTCTAAGTTCATTAGTATTCATTTTAAACACAAATATAAATGGGAAAGGTATAGGTATACCAATTTGCAGATAATAAATGATTTACTCATAAGATGCAATAGATGTAATCATGATTTTATAGTAGATAAAGATGAACTTGAAATCAGTACTGGTTATGATGATCGCCCCATGGGACCAGAAGTTTATTACAATTATTTTGGCGAAAGAACGTGTGAAAAATGTGGTAACAATATCACATATGAAGTCACTGGATATGAGTATCCAGTAGGTTCCTACAATTATTCAGATCATAAAATTAAGGGTGGAACATTTCTTGTAAATCCCCAAATAGATGTTGTTTTTTATGATTTTGAGTATAACGAAGAAGATAGTGAATACTACCGACCTATTATTGATGATGTTCAAACATTGAAAAATCGCCTTGATTACATGTCACCAAGAGATTTTGAATTTTTTGTTGAAAGATATTTGCAAGATTTAGGATTTGAAACAACAGTCACAAATCAAACAAGAGACGGTGGGTTTGATATCATATGTAAACTCACTCACCCATTTTTATTTGTAATGCTTGTTGAATGCAAAAAGTGGAGTGAAGATAATAAAGTAGATGTATCAGTCGTTAGAAATATTTATGGAGTTCATACATCAGAAAAAGCGAATAAATCAGTGATTGTAACAACATCTAGGTTTACTAGAGATGCTATTGATTTTGCAAGAAAACAAAAGACACTTATTGAACTAATTGATATAGATGATTTGATCAAAAGACTATTATCATGATTACTAAAAAATTGAATATATAAAGGAAGGTAAGAAAGAATGAATAAAGCTATTATTTCACTTGTAGGATGTGAGAACTCAGGAAAAACATATGTACTTAATCAAGTTATTTCAATCCTCATGCAAAAGACTTTGGTAAGTCATGTTGTAAGATTAAGAGATCTTAAAGATAAGACATATTTAATTCATATGGGTCAATCACTTGTTTTAGTAACAACACTTGGTGATGCCAATAAATATCTAAAACAAGAACTAGACTTTGCTTTCCAAGAGACTAACATACCAATCAATGTTATTGTATATGCTCAAAGAAGTAATAAGAAAAATGCAGATTTTCCATGCATTATCGATCTTATTAAAAATAAGAATTATTCTAAGGTTTACTCAACAAAACAAGTACAATCGGATACAAAAAGAAGAAAGGTACTATTTAACGGAGAGACTAAAAAAGTAGATATATTAAGTAGAAATATTGTTAATAGTGATTATAGTAAAGCTAATGAAATTGCAAATGAAATTATGAAATATGTATAACTAGATAGATGAATAAGTATGATTAGTTCATATAACACAACAGACACCGAAGTAATGTTTGGTTGTGTGCAAAAAATGGCTAAAAAGAGCCTATTTAAG
>CAYJBI010000044.1:0-10828 GCA_964368345.1 uncultured Mariniplasma sp.
ATTTATGAACAAAATAGTATATCAATGGTCAAACGAATTACTTGAAAGCGAACTTAATACGCATCTTGATCGCGGGTTATCAGAAGGTGAAGCAACAAGAAGATTAAATGAAAATGGCTATAATCAACTTGATGAACCCAAAAAGCGTTCATTATTTATGAAGTTTATCGATCAAATTCTTGATTTCATGATTCTTGTTTTAATAGGAGCAAGTGTTTTATCTTTTATTACTGGAGATTTCACTGAAGGGATCCTTATTTTAGGTATTGTTTTAATTAATGCTATTCTTGGTTTAGCACAAGAAGCTAAAGCGGAAAAAGCATTGTCTTCCATCAAAGCGATGTCATCTCCACATGCCAAAGTCAAAAGAGATAACAAAGATCAATTAATTGATGTTAAAAATCTTGTTGTAGGTGATGTTGTTTTACTCGATGCAGGAGATTATGTTCCAGCAGATTGCCGAATCATTGAATCAATTAATTTAAAATGTGATGAATCAGCCTTGACAGGAGAAGCTATTCCTGTTGATAAAGTATCTTCGATTATTGATAAAGATGACATACCATTAGGTGATCGTATCAACATGGGTTTCATGGGAACGGTTGTTACGTATGGTAGAGGTAAAGCAGTGATTGTCAAAACGGGTATGGATACTGAGTTAGGACACATTGCATCAATGTTAACTGAAACGAAAGATGAGCAAACTCCACTTCAAAAGAGTATGGCTCAATTAGGAAAAATATTAGCTCTTATTGCTTTAGCTATTACTGCTTTTATCTTCATTATTTCAATTGTTGAAGCTTATCTTGTTGATGGTAGTATATCAGCTTTAGTTTGGAAAGAAGCATTCATGACTGCTATTGCACTTGCAGTAGCAGCTATCCCTGAAGGATTACCTGCAATCATTACCATTGTCTTAGCATTGGGTATGCAAAATCTTGTGAAGAAAAATGCAATCGTTCGGACATTACCTGCTGTTGAGACACTCGGATCAACAGGCATCATTTGCTCTGATAAAACTGGAACATTGACTCAAAATATGATGACTGTTCAAAAAGTATACACATCTTTAGGCTATGAAGAAATCAGCGAAGAACAAAGTAATCAAAAATATCTTCAAAAAGTAGCTTTTTATGCAACACTTTGTAATGATACAAAACTTCAAAAAACGGATAGCGAATTTATAAGAATTGGTGATCCTACTGAAATAGCATTAATTGATTTGGCGATCAGTACACATAAAGATCCCATTGAAATGATAAATTCATATCCAAGAATTCATGAACTTCCCTTTGATTCTATTCGTAAACTAATGACAACCGTTCATGAAATTGACGGCCAATGGATAGCTGTTGTAAAAGGTGCACCCGATGTTTTAATGAATAGAATAACTTCTATTGAAGGAACTACAATAGATAGAATTAAATCTTTTACAAAAGCAAATCAAGAGATGGCAGAAAAAGCGCTTCGTGTTCTTGCTGTTGGGTATAAGATACTAAAGAAAAATATCAATGTTAAATCATTATCGTTTGATGACCTAGAACAAGGATTAACATTGTTAGGTTTAATTGGGATGATGGATCCTGCACGTCCTGAAGTTAAAGATAGTATCAAGCAATGTGATGATGCAGGCATTATTACTGTCATGATTACAGGTGATCATATTCATACAGCGATTGCAATAGCAAAAGAATTAAATATCTTAAAAGAGGATTCGATTGCAATTACTGGTCATGAACTTGATCAAATGGATGATGAAGCATTTGATTCAAAATTAAGATATATTAGGGTATATGCCAGAGTAAGCCCTGAAAATAAAGTAAGAATTGTAGATCACTGGAGAAAAATGGGTCAAGTTGTTGCTATGACAGGTGATGGCGTTAATGACGCACCGTCTATTAAAAAAGCTGATATCGGTATTGCCATGGGTATAACAGGAACTGAAGTTGCTAAAGGTGCGGCAGATATGATATTAACGGATGATAACTTTGCAACTATTGTTAATGCAGTTGGTGAAGGAAGAGCAATCTTTGCTAACATAAAAAAAGCAATTCATTATTTATTATCATGTAACATTGGAGAAATCTTAACAATATTTTTAGGAACGAGCCTTGGTTTACTTATTTTTGGTGATCGTGTTACAACATTAACTGCTGTTCAAATCCTTTGGATTAATCTTGTTACAGATTCAATTATGGCGATTGCTTTAGGTTTAGAGGCTAAAGAAGAAGGTATTATGAAGGAAAAGCCAAGAGATACGAGCAAATCACTTTTTGCTGATGGTTTTGGTTCAAGCATTATTAAGCGTGGCTTACTTCTAGGATTTTTATCCTTTGCTGCTTATTCAATTGGATGGTTTTTAGGGAAATCTTCAGGACAAGAAGTCTTACTCTCACAAACAATGACTTTCATGGTTTTAGCAATGTCTCAACTTGTTCATTCATTTAATGTCAGAAGTGAATATCAATCAGTCTTTAAAATGAAACCTAATAAAGCGATGCTTGTTGCATTTCTAGTTAGCATGAGCTTACAGCTTTTAGTCATATGTATCCCTTTTTCAAGAGATATCTTCGGACTTATTTTTCCGAATTTAATTGAGTGGATGATCATTATTGGGCTTGTGATATTCCCTGTGTTTCTTGTGGAAATGCAAAAAAGAAAAAGAAGAAAAATGATGAAAAGAGGCTAATTTATGCAAGCAATTGTCATATATTCAAAAACAGGAAACACAAGAAGTGTTGCAAAACGATTACTAGAAATAAAACAAGTTCCTCTTTTAGAAGTCAAAGTTGAAAATGATAATCCCCAGATTACAAATCCAAAACTCATAGAAATACCTGACATTTCAACCTATAGTCATATCATAATTGGTTCACCTGTTCATGGGTTTTCTTTATCAAAAGCGATGAAAACATACTTAGATAACACAGATTTTTCTTTAAAACATGTTGATCTTTATATCACGCATTATTTTCCGTTTGCATGGATGGGTGGAAATCAAACACTCAAGCAAATGAAAAACATTATTTTAAGTAAAGGTGGAACTGTTGGGCTGATGACATCAGTTAATTGGAAAAATAAAAATAGAGAAAAAGATATTCAAAAAATGATAGAGAACTATATATCATGAAAGAAACAGATTTATTTAAACCTGTTAGAAGTCTTTTTCTAAAAGAAGGATATGATGTACAAGGAGAAATTCTACAAGCAGATCTTTTTGCAGTTAAAGACAACAAAATCGTTATTGTAGAACTTAAACTACAAATGTCACTTAAACTGATTTATCAAGTGATTGATAGACAGATGGTGACACCTCATGTTTATATGGCTATCCCAAAACTTGTGATTAAAAAACATCAAAAAAATCATAATCAATTTACACAGTTACTTAAGAAATTAGGTGTTGGTCTTATTGAAGTCACACTGGATGAAGCAGTTATTATCATCGAACCTAATGAAAACCACATCACAAATAAAAAAAGTTCTTCAGCAAAAAAGAAAGTTATGCTCAATGAGTTTAATCAAAGAGATCAGTACTTAACTGTTGGTGGCACAAATGGTAAAAAAATGACATATTATCGTGAACAAACTTTAGAAATTGCCAAAGCAATTCATACATTAGGTGAAGCATCATTAAAATTAATCAAAGAATATACAAGAATCGAGAAAACAGCAGCAATTTTAAGAGATAACTATGATGGATGGTTTCAAAAAAATGAAAAAGGACTCCATGAACTGAGTCCTTTAGGTAAAAAAGAAATCGAACAGTATTTATTTTAATCTTTAAGTCCTAATGCCCATGAGTTGATAAAATCAATCAATTCTTGGTATCTAGGGCTTTTTGCTTGTCTAACATAGAAACCTGAGGTTGCCATACCTAATTGAAGGGATTCTAGAGGTGAAAGACCTAAAACAAGACCGAAAACAAATCCAGCATTAAAGTTATCACCAGCACCTGTTGTAAGTTTAGGTTTTTTAGCTAGTGGACCGAAATCATGATAGAAGGTACCATTAATGACAGTGCATGATTGATCAACTGGATGAATAACAACACTATAAATATCCATATAATGATAAAGCGCTCGGTTAATATCTTCTAATGAGCTATTTTCATTTCCTATATGCAAAATAGCTGCAATATCATAAGCTTCTTTTTTATTTAAACCAAGAACAACTTTGAAGTGAGAGTTAAACTGTTTTAATAAATCTAAAGCACGAATGATTTCCTTGTTTTCACGTTTTTCTGGGTCAGCTAAATCAACAAAAAAGATAGGTCTATCCTTTTTAATGGTTAACTTAGGTAATATCTCATCATGTAAAGATTGCCAAATATCTGTCATAAAAGGAAGCATGGACCAATTGACTGTTGCAAATATATCGAGGTCATCAAGAAGTGAAATCAATTTTTCTTTTCCGACAATTTTCAATAAATTATCGTAGTTAACCTCAGATAAACCGCTCATTTTGCCAAGCATAATTTTGCCATCAAAAAATTCAACTGCATCTGTATGGCCTGCTTGTGCAATCGAAATAAGTTCAGCATTGTTAGGCATTCCAAGAAATACGGGATCGATATGTGGATAACCTAACGCACCAATATAGGTCAATAACGTTTCATGTTTTGAAAGTGCATTTGCCATAATTGGACCATTTCCACCGATTTTCACAGTTATCGGAATAAGTTCAATATTGGTTGAGAGACCAGAAGCTCTTTCAATACGCTTTGCAAACTGCAACATATGATCAATACGTGTGTAGTTGTGGCTATCAATTCTTTTATCGACAGCATGAATGATTTCATCGATGAAACCATCAAATCCTACCACGATTTTCTTATTTGCATAGGGTATATCTTCAAGATGCTCTTTTAACATAATGAGTTTGTCGTTCATGGGTATACCAACTTTCTTGTAGTTTGTCCTTATTATAGCATAAATAACTCTTAAAAATCATGGTATAATAAGTCGTATTGGAGGTGGTTTAATGATTTCTAGCATCCTTATAGAACCAAGATATCAAGAAACCGATCAAATGGGCATTATTCATCATTCAGTCTATCCTATTTGGTATGAAATGGCACGCGTTAAATACTGTGAAGATATTGGATTACCCTTTCATGAAATTGAGAAAAGAAATGTACGCTTAGCCATGTTTAATATGTCTTCTAAATATATAAAACCCACATATTTTGGCAAGCGATACCATATGGAAACCAAGTGTGTTAAACTAAGTAAGGTTCGTTTGTTTTTTTCATATCATCTCTATGATGAAAATCATGAACTTGTTCATGAAGGACAAACAGAATTAATCTGGTTAAATCACAATTTAAAACCTACCAACATTGAAAAAAGTCATAAAGATATTTATGAATTATTTTTAAAAGAAGTTATTATTTAGAAACTGTTAATTAACAAAAAGGATGAAATATGCAAATCATTTCAGGATTAGATATTCATAAAAAAGAAGTTAAAAAAGATATTAAAAGAATCATTCAAAAGAGTGGTCTTATTGTTTTTCCGACTGAGACTGTGTATGGGATTGGTGCAGATGCTACGAATCCAGAAGCAGTCAAAAAGATTTTTATCGCTAAAGGAAGACCCTCAGATAATCCACTGATTGTTCATTTAGCAACGATCAAAGATTTACCACAAGTCGTTGAATCAATACCTGAACTTGCAATAAAACTGATGGATACTTATTGGCCAGGTCCACTGACAATTGTATTTAAAAAGAAAAGTATTATTCCAAAAGAAGTATCTGGAGGATTAGATACAGTGGGTATTCGTATACCTTCAAATCAGATTGCATTAGAAGTGATTAAAGCTGCAGAAGTACCCATATGTGCACCTTCTGCTAATATCAGTGGGAAACCTTCATCGACATTATTTAAACATGTTCTAGAAGATTTTACGGATAAAGTGGATATGATGATTGATGGTGGTCAAGCGTCTATTGGACTTGAATCAACCGTCATTGACATGACAACACCAATCCCAGTTCTTTTAAGACCGGGTGCAATTACAAAAGAGATGATTGAAAAAACACTTGAAATTGGAATTATGGATGCTACAGAAGAACACGTAAAAGATATTCCAAGAGCACCAGGTATGAAGTATACACATTATGCACCTCAAGGAAAAGTTCTCTTAATCGAGGGAAGCCAAAGTCATGTGATCGATTATATCAATAATGAAATAAAGAAACTTGATTTAAAACGTGTTGGAGTTATCGCCACTGAAGATTATTTATCGATGATTCCGTGTTTTTATCAAGTCAATTTAGGACATGAAAATCAGTTAGATGAAATAGCACGAAATATATTTTTAGCACTTAGACAAATGGATGCCATGAATATAGCGTATATTTTTATACCAGCATTGCCTAAACACGATTTAGGAAAAGCGATTATGAATCGCTTAATGAAAGCTGCTGGTAATGCGATTATTTCAGTATAAAAATAGTATATTTAGATTCAAAACTTACATCTTTATTAAATCCACCAATGAAATCATTTTCATTGGTGAATTGTCTTTATTATGCAATTATAAGGTGTATAATAACCTATGTAAATGAATTGGATGAGAGGTCTTTATGGGTAATATATTTTCTAAAATTGGTTGGTTTGTAAAAGAACATTGGAAGACTTATCTAGCCATGTTTATTTTACTTATATCTATTGCCGTTATTTCGCTATCACCAGCATATGTACTCGGTAGAGCTATTGATACAATTATTTCTGGTGGATTATCACAGACAACCTTATTTTGGCTTGTCTTCTTTTTAGCTCTTTTACCTATTTCGCGCTATTCACTTAGTTTTTTATATAATCATTTATCCAATAAAACTGCACAAATGCTTTCTTATCAAATGCGAAAAAAATATTTATCACATCTTTTTGATATGGATTCACAGTTTTATGAAAAATATCAAAAAGGTGATCTCATATCGAGAGTTACATCTGATTTAGATGCAATCACACAAGCTGCCTCATCAATGCTTGAAGGAATTATATTTAATGTTGGTGTTATTCTATTTGCAATTTCGATTATGTCTTTTACGATTAGCTGGAAGTTGACATTAATCTCAGTTATCATTATGCCTATTGGGTTAACTGTACTCAATGTCATTCGAAATAAAAAACGTAAATATATTAAACAACATCGTGAGATATATGCCGATATGACTGAAAAAGTATTGGAATCTGTTGAAGGCCAGCGTGCGATTAGAGCCTATGTTCAAGAGGAAAATGATTTACAAAAACAATATAAAGCAATTAATGCTGATATTGAATCATGGCGCTATATTGTTAGATTTGAAAACTGGTTTAACCCCTTATTTGAAGTGATTTATGGGATCACATATATCCTTGCATTCTCGTTTGGTATATTTTTTATCATACAACAAGAAATGTCATTAGGTGGTTTAATTACATTTGTCTCTTATGTGGGTATGCTATTTGGTCCCATTATTTCTATTTCGAATATATTTAGTCAAATCAATAATGCTACAATTTCTGTTGACCGACTCGATGAGATAATGAAACAAATGCCAGTTGTCCATGATGAAACAGACTCTAAACCCATTGTTGAATTTAATGAAATTGAATTTAAAAATGTGACATTTAAATATCCTTTTGATAAACAACCTGTTATCAAAAATATCACTTTTACAATTAAAAATGGACAAACCTTAGGTATTGTTGGTCCTACAGGTGCTGGTAAATCCACGCTAATTAGACAACTTTTAAGAGAGTTTAATGTTTCAGAAGGTCAAGTTTATATTGATGGACTATCAATTGAAGATTTTCGTGTTGAAGCTATTCGAGATTTAGTAGGTTATGTTCCCCAATCTCATATGCTTTTTAAAAGATCAGTTGAAGAAAATATTATGATTGGTAATCCTAAAGCAACGAATGAAGCTTTAGATCGTGCTGTTAAAATTGCTGATTTTGAAAAAGATCTTCATTTCTTACAAAATGATATGCAAACCATGGTTGGAGAATCTGGAACGACACTTTCTGGAGGTCAAAAACAACGTTTATCTATCGCAAGAGCTTTGATTAAAGATCCACAAATTTTGATTCTTGATGATTCTTTATCTGCAGTAGATGCTAAAACAGAGGATACCATTATTGGACATTTAAAAGATTTTAGAAAAGGGAAAACGAATATTATAGTTGCTCATCGTTTTTCTGCTGTGCGTGATGCTGATCTGATTTTAGTATTAGAAAATGGACAAATTACACAGCGTGGCACGCATGAAGAATTACTTAGACAAGATGGTTGGTATAAACACCAATACATCCAACAGATGACGATGAAGTAGGTGATATGATGAAAACGATGAAAAAAGTTTGGCGCTATATAGCCAAATATAAAAAACTACTTACTATCACACTAATTGCTATGTTAATTGTCCAAGCCTTAGGACTATTAGCGCCTTTAATTGTTAAATCGATTTTAGATGATTATCTTGTTGGGATTGAACGTCCATGGTATGAAGTGTCTAAAGAAGAACAGCAAGTCACTTATAGCGGGCGTTATTTTAGTCAAGATGTTATCTCAGATGACGTCATTTCAATCGTCATTTTTGAAGGGAAATACTATATCGTTGAAGATAGTGTTGTTAGGGGTAATAAAGATTTAAATGGAACAACACTTACTATTGTTTCACAAGAGGGTATAACGTATAATTATGAAGCTTTAAGGTTAACTAAAGAGGAAGTTGTTTCATTTTATCAGCCTTTTGTTAAACCTTTAGTCATTTTGATTATTATTCTGACTGTGCGTTTCTTTTTACAGACTATTTTCACTTATATTCAAAGAATTACAACATCAATGATTAACGTCAATATCGTTCGCGATGCACGAAAGGATGCAGTTAAAGCACTTCAAAAAATGCCAATGACATATTTTGAGACAGAACCAGCAGGTAAAATTGCGAATCGTATTATTAGTGATGTTAGTGGTATGATGAATTTATTTTCTACGATTATGAATCTATTAGTCAATGCATCCTTAGCGGTCATATTTGCTTATATCGGAATGTTTTATCTTGATTCGAAACTTGCATTATTAACATTTATTATATTTCCAGTTGTCTATATTTGGCTAAAATATTTTACAAAGAGATTAAACAAAATCGCCGTTAAAGTTAATGAACAATCATCCATGTTAACTGCACAGTTAAATGAAATCATTAATGGAATCAATATTTTACAAATCTTCAATTTTAGAAATCAGACTGAGCAAAAATTTAATCAATTATCAAATGAATTTATGCAAGAGAAGGTTAAAGAAAATATTCTACACTTATCTATAGGTTGGAATATGATACGTTTGCTTGGTGCACTTGTTACAGCAGTTATCGTTCTTTATTTTGGTTCTGGTTATTTAACTGTCGCAGGTTTTGTTGTTTCTGCAGGTATTATCTATGCGTATAATGACTACTTATCACGTTTAATTGAGCCAGTTGGAACCTTATTTAGAGAAATAGGTAATCTACAGCATGCCATGGTTAAAACAGATCGTATCTTTAAAATTATTGATGGAGAACAAGAAGATGGTTCCTTTGAAGTCATTCCTCGATTTAAAGGGGATGTCAAATTTGATAATATCTGGTTTTCTTACAGTGAAGGCAACCCAGTATTAAAAGGTATTGATTTAGATATTAAGGCTGGTGAAATGGTTGGTTTAGTTGGGCATACTGGATCTGGCAAAAGTTCATTGATGAGTTTGTTAATGCGTTTTTATGACATGAAAAGTTATGATATGGGTCATATCTATGTTGATGATATTGATATTAATCGTTTTTCAAAGAGAACGTATCGTACACATGTAGGAATTGTTTTACAAGATCCTGCAATGTTTAAAGGAACGATTGCAGATAATATTCGTTTTGGACAAACAATAACAGATCTAGAAATCGAAACTATATTAAGAGATATTGGTGGAGGTAAACTTCTTGACAAGTTAGAGAAAGGTATCCATACAATGATTACTAGAGGTGGCGGGAATTTATCTGTTGGTGAAAAACAAATCATCTCATTTGCTAGAGCTGTTGTTCATAATCCTTCAATATTAGTTATGGATGAAGCAACAGCAAACATAGATACTGAAACTGAGACGATGCTTCAAGAAGCACTTGAAAAGGTTAAAAAAGGTAGAACAATGGTAGTTATAGCCCATCGATTATCGACTATAAAAAATGCGGATAAAATTGTTGTTCTAGAAAATGGTATTAAAGTTGAAGAAGGAAAGCATAAAGAATTACTTTCAAAAAATGGTGTTTATGCTAATATTTATCGTTCACAAATCAAACCAGGAGCGGAGATTTCATAATCTTCGCTTTTTTTACTTAATAGGGATTTCTATTTTTCTATCCCAAAGTCACAAAAGACAAAAGACCCACAGCGCTGTGGGTGAATCAAACATGGATTGAAAAAGCTATTTAAAAACCTTCAGTTTTAGTCTGTGATAAACATCAATGGGGACAGAATTTTCTTTTCCACAATAATCACAATACAGCACGGGATAATCAGAGACAGATTCATCCCACATTTCTTCAAGAATATCGTATTCGATAACGGATTCTTTTCCACAGGAAAGGCATTTGAGATGAACGGACTCATCGAAGATATCTCTGTTCATAAAGTCATTGATATCGACCTGAGGTCCGAAGTAAAAGCCGTTTTTTAGTGCATACTTATAATCTTCTAGACGTTGTTTTTTCTCTTCATCAGAGATTTTGATTTTGATGGTACTGAAGTGTTTAGGCATGGGGTTAACCTCCGGGATCTCTTAAGAAAGAGTAGTCTAAGTTGAGCCTC
>CAYJBI010000045.1:0-10484 GCA_964368345.1 uncultured Mariniplasma sp.
GTATTTAACTTTATCTCTTAAGTCGCGTATTTCATCAACACCATTATTTGATGCAGCATCAATTTCAATGACATCTGGGATTGAACCATTATCAATTCCACGACAAATATCACATTCATTGCATGGTTCACCAGCGGGTTCATGTGTACAGTTTACTGCTTTAGCGAAAATCTTCGCGATACTGGTTTTACCAGTACCTCTGGGACCAGAAAAAAGATAGGCATGAGCAATCTTATCATGAAGTAATGCATTTTGAAGTGTCTTAATAATGACCTTTTGTCCGGATACTTCGCTAAAAGCTTTTGGACGATAGGCGCGGTATAATGCTACGTATGCCATATGTGCCCCTCTCTTTCATATTCATTATTATAACATAATAAATACGCATTCACATAACCTATTTTTAGTGATTTATTTACCCAAACAAAACTTAGAAAAGAGCTCATTTAATAAGTCATCTTGATAGTTTTCCCCTAAGATTTCACCAAGAGCTCTGTAACTTTGTGTAAGATCAATTGCGTAGACATCCACTGGCATGTCTAATTCAATTGATTTTAACACATTTTCTAAGGAACTTTTCGCTTCTTTAACCTTTGTAATATGTCTTAAATTAGATAAGTAATTCATATCTCTTGATAAAATATCTTCTAATTCAAGTTTTTTTAAAATCGCTTTTTCTAAATCTGATAAACCATATTTTGTAAGTGTCGAGATCAGAATCACTTCTTCCATTTGTAATGCTTTAGGAAGATCTGCTTTATTCGCAATAATGATTCTTCGTTTATCCTTTGTTAACTCAAGCAACTCTTTATCTTCTTTAGTTAATGCTTTACTTTGATCTAAAACTAAAAGTACAAGTTCTGCATCAGAAAGTGCCTTCATCGAGCGATCTACACCCAATTTTTCAACAACATCTGATGTTTCTCTAATACCTGCTGTATCGATAAGTTTTAATGCGATACCTCCCATATTGATATAGGCTTCGATCGTATCTCTTGTCGTTCCTTCGATATCTGTTACAATGGCTTTTTCTTCATTGAGTAAAGCATTTAAAAGACTTGATTTACCAACATTAGGTTTACCGATGATTGCTGTTTTTACACCATCTCGTATCAGTTGGTTTTTATAAGATTCTTCTAAGATATGCTTGATTTCTTCAATAAGCTCTAGGGTGCTTGGCTTAATCATTTCTTTACTCATAAGAATAGCATCATCATATTCTGGATAATCAATATTCACTTCGATTTGTGCAATCATGGTTAAAAGTTTTGATCTTAGATTTTGAATTAATCCTGATGTTTTTTTATGTATGCCAAGATTAGCAATCTTTAATGCTTGTTCACTTTTAGCATGAATTAAATCCATAATTGATTCTGCTTGAACTAAGTCAATACGTCCGTTTAAATACGCTCTTTCACTAAATTCTCCTGGTTCAGCTAAACGAATATCACATGTTAAAATTCTTTCTAAAACTTTCTGCGTGATTAAAATACCACCATGAGTTGAAACTTCAACCGTATCTTCAGCAGTAAATGTTTTAGGCTTTTTCATAATGGCAACCATTACTTCATCAAGGATACTTCCATCCTCATTTAAGATGTGGCCATAGTGCAATGTATGGGATTTAACTTTTGTTAAATCTTTGCCTTTAAATATTTTATTCACTTCAGAAATTGCTTTTTCTCCACTTACACGAATCACGGAAATACCCGCAGTTCCAAAAGCAGTTGAGACTGCAGCAATCGTTTCAAAGTTCATAGGTTATTCCTCGACGTTTCGTTTAGATGGATCTTGCTTATCTTTCGGAACTAAAGGATTAAATCCACGACTAAAGTCACGTGACAAGATAAAAATAATGATAAATATTCCAAGAAGTGATCCAATTAAAATATAACCGCTCCCTAAAATAAGTCCCGTCATTGCAGTAAACCAAATGGTTGCTGCTGTAGTAATTCCTTTAATCACCTGAGATGAATCTTTTAAAATAACACCAGCACCAATAAAACCAATACCTGTGACAACTTGTGCAATAACTCTTTGTCCTTCTGGATCAATTACTACACCTGTACTCTGCAAATAAACTTGATGTTCGAACATCAAACGCTGCATAATAGCGATTCCTGTACTTGCCATTGCAACCAATATATG
The DNA here is from genome assembly GCA_964368345.1 of uncultured Mariniplasma sp. Classification (GTDB taxonomy): domain Bacteria; phylum Bacillota_I; class Bacilli_A; order Acholeplasmatales; family Acholeplasmataceae; genus Peloplasma. The sequence goes on from CAYJBI010000045.1 coordinate 2,149, forward strand.
TGAGGAAAGTCCTGCCGCTTTTCCTACATTTTGCCTTTCAAGTCCAACAAATGCACCGACTACAAATGCGATTGCTAATGGTACAATGACTTTTAGTAGAAGGTCCATAAAAGGTAAATTTAAATCATAGAAATACATATAATTCTCCCTCCTTAGTGTTTCCACTCAAACTGTCTTATTTCTCTTAAGACTCTTTTTTCTTTCTTGGATTTCTTTCACGATAAAGATCATTGAAATGATATTTATCAGAACCCTTTTGATAGCCTAAAATAGCTTCTAAATTCACATTTTGTCCTGCATTAAAAATGTGCGCATCAACATTTGGATTAATCTTTCTTAATCCTTCAATCATCTCTTTTATTTCTCTTCTTTTTGAAGATGTCTTTTCAGCAACCACTGTACAACCACAGTTCATTGCTTGAATCCCACTTCTTTTAGTCCACCTAATAATATCTCTTTCTTTAATAAACATCATCGGACGGATAAGTTCAATATCCTCAAAGTTTTCTGCTTTTATTTTAGGAACCATCGTTTTAAATGTTCCATTATAGAAGACATTTAATAATGTGGTTTCAATAACATCATCAAAATGATGTCCTAAAGCAAGTTTATTACACCCAAGTTCTTTAGCCGCATTGTATAAGAATCCTCTTCTCATACGCGCACACATATAACAAGGATTTTCACTTGCTATTTTTTGAACGACTGTAAACACATCTGAGTTTCTAATCGTTAAAGGTATGTTTAAATACGCACAATTTGTTTCTAGTAGTTCTCTATTGACATCTCTAAACCCTGGGTCCATCGATAAGAAAACAAGCTCAAAAGGTATTTTATTGTGCTTTTTAAGTTCTTGAAATAGCTTTGCCATCAGCAAGCTATCTTTTCCTCCTGAAATCCCGATAGCGATTTTATCGCCTGGTTCAACGAGTTCATATTCATTAATTGCTTGTACAAATGGTCTAAAGATATCTTTTCGATACGTTTTAACTAAACTTCTCTCAATATCATCAAGTGGAAGTTTTGGTGTTTCAACAAGGATTGTTTCACATGATGACATGTTTTTTATAATCCTTTAAGATAGTTTTCAACAACAAGTTCAACATCTTTTACGAATTGATCAAGTTGTTTCCAAGATTCTAATTTACATCCAGATGCTTTTGCATGTCCGCCACCACCATATTTGTTAGCTAACTTATCAATAGTTGGACCTGAAGAACGAAGACGAATTCTAATTTCATTCGGGTATTCCATAAAAAGTGCCCATACAGGATAACCTTCAATACCACCAATTAAACCCACGTTAGATGCCGCTTGTTCATCAGTGACGTTATATTTTTCGATGACATCACGTGTCATCTTAATATAAACAAAACCTTTTGTTGTAACAAAATTAGAATAGACATATCCTTTTAAAGCAATCATCTCTAATGATTCTTGAGATAAGTTTTGATCAATATATTCAACATCAACACCTTTTTCAATGAGTAAGCCTGCAAGTTGATGGGTTAATTTAGAAACACCTCTAAAACGGAATCTTCCTGTATCGGTCACAATCCCAGTATATAAAGCAATTGCTCCTTCTTCAGTAAGTTTTAATTCTTTTCTAAACTTGTAATAGAAATATGTAATCATTTGTGCACATGATGGGAATGTGGTATCAACCCATCTTAAAGATCCGTAATTATCAACAGGAATGTGATGATCAATTTTAATGACTTCTTTTCCTAAGGTATAACGTTGATCTGAAATACGATCTTTAACTGCTGTATCAACAACAATCGATAAAGCACCTTGATACGTATCATCAGAAATCTGATCTACTTGACCAACAAAATCAACAAAATCGCTTCTTTCACCAACAACATACACTTTTTTTGAAGGATATGAAGTTTGAATGATATTTTTTAAACCAAACTGTGCACCATAACAATCACCATCAGGACGTTTATGTCCGTGGATGATAATCGTTTCATAACTTTTAATTTTATTTAATATTCTTTGCATATTCTTTTGCCCTTTCATCTAAATCTTTTAAGACTAAATCAACTTCATTCCAGTCTTTCAAACTTGCTCCACATGCTTGATTGTGTCCACCGCCTCCATACTTTTTAGCGATATCAACAATGGTTATGCCGCGTGCTCTAAATTCTCCAACAATGAGATTGTTTTCAACATCTTCCGTAAAATTAGCCCAAATAGGTATTTCTTTGATACCTGCCATTTGATTAACCATTCCTCTTGAGATTGCTTGAAACTCTAATCCACTTTTTTGAATAAGTTCTGCATCATTTTTACGATATGCAACATTATTCTCTGTGATTTCAAATGACGTAAATAGATTTTTTGTCAATCTTTTTTGAAGAGGTTCTGTGTATATATAATCATAGAATTCTTGAACAGAGGGTTCAAATTTAGTAATATAGGATGCAAGTTCAAATGTCTTAGACGCATTATTTAAATACAAGAATCTTCCAGTATCAGTGACCATACCTCCATAAAGATAAGTTGCTGCTTGTGGGGTAATTCTTAAATTTGCTTCTTTAACTAAATCAATAATCATTTCAGATGCTGATGCAAATGTGGGATCCCGATAAAACAATGTCACATTCTCAATATCAGTATCATTTTGATGATGATCGATAATGATTAAATCAGTTGCTAATTTATACCGATCATCACTTACTAATCTTGTGACTGACACATCTGTAATAATAGCAAGTGCATTGATGTAATAAGCATCAGGAATTTGATCCATTTGAGCAAGGTATACCATGTCATTAGAATCACCCACAACATAAACCCTTTTGTCTGGATAATTCTCCTTAATGGTGAGATAAAGACCATACTGTGAACCAATCGCATCCATGTCTGGTCTTGCATGTCTGTGAATAATAATTTGATCATATGATTCAATGAGATGGATAATATTTCTTTTGATATTCATAGGCATATTCCTTTCTAGGTATTATGATAGTATATCATATTTGATAGAAAAAAGCGATTTTTAATCGCCTTTTTTGTATTTTGGAGACTCTTTGATGAGGATATCTGATGGCTTCTTTTTTCCTAAAAATTTCTTTTTCATAAAGAAGACAATGTATATCGATACTATAAGTACAAAGACGTAAACACCTAATGAGATGTACATGATATGCATGTAATTATCCATTTCATGAGTGATTTTAGGAAATACATTTTCACTTGTTAATGCAGTAAAGGGAAGTTGGTTATTGACTTCATAATAAGATGTAATCTTGCTTTCTAAAATCATTTGATCTTCATTGATTTCAAAAGGTACTTCGAAAACGATATTTTTATATTGATCAAGTAATTGAAGTTCTTGATATCCCTTATTGATGATCTTTTCATCCTTAATCCCAAATTCTTGAAGTTCTTCATTGAGTGCCATACGAATATTTAGTGTTCGAAATGGATAAAACTCAAGTTCTAAATCAGTTTCTCCACCTATTAGTTTCATATAATGGGTATCATCTAGACGATCATCGCTGCGTAAAATAATGTAAATATAAGGATTAACAACTAAACCAGATTTTGTATCAACATCTGCGATTTCATAAAAAGATATCGTATACCCCTGTTCGGTTATCGTATAAAGTGCCCCTTTTTGATTATAATCTCGTGCACTTCCATAGAAAAATGAATCATCATTTTCATCGACAGCAATTTTTCCTTCGTTTTCAAAATAACGAAGGGTCATTGCTCCTCTGGCATAATCTATAGCAAACCAAAAGGTAAAGACTGCTAAAAGAGCAAAACCTATTCTACCTAAGACTCTCATTAGCTATGTATACCTAATTTGTTTTCTCTTGCATAGTTTTCAGCATCCTGGAACCAGCGATATAAATAACGATTTCCGTAAACAAGCTTTGTGTCTGATGATAGATAATTATATGAGAATCCATGACGGATAATTTCGTAATTAAGTAATGTTTCATTCACCCAAACATAACCGAGTGATCTTCCGTAAGTTTCGGTTGATCCAAGATATGGATCACTTTGAAGATAGATCGTAACACCTGGTTGCGTTAACATTTGTGTCGTATATGCTTTGGCTTCTGGTCCCCATGGGTCTACAATAGGATGTGTTTCAGGTGTATCAACACCTAAGAAACGAACGCGTGCATCGCCAATAAATCCTGGATGAAATCCTGCAGTATCACCATCATTGATGGTATCAAGTGTAACGACTAACATTCCAGAAGCTGTTTCACTACCCCATGTGTTATTGAGATATGATAGATTAATTTCTAGTACTTCAGGCTTTTGGATTGGATGAATACCAAGTGGTGCAATGTAAGATGGAATATAGGCATCCCATTCATTTAAAATAAATGTACGATTTCCTGTTATAACACTGCTATTTCTAATAAAATGTTCACTCACCATAATGAATGATTGGTTACCAATTTCATAGACAGTGTCAACATACGTATTATTCTTATATCTTAACTGGATGGTATCATTACCATCAAAATTAAGTGTGTTTGTAACTAAATCCGCTTTCGAAGTAACTGCTTCTGTCGATCCTCTATAGGCAATGACAAATGTCTCTTTTGATTCAAGAAGTCCTGATAATGCAACACGTGTTGTCATCTTTGTTGAACCATTTGAGAATACTGCGATATGATAATCAGCTAAATCAATTGCTGCATCTGTAGGATTGTAAATTTCGATAGCACGATTATTTGCTTCACCCATTAAATACTTAGAAATGAATAGCGATTGGTTATCATCTGTAAATGTATTTTTATAGAGATAAATCGTAATAGTTTCTCCATCAGGTGCAGGCATACCTATTTCTAAATCTTTATATCCTGCAAATGAATCTTCTTCAAACTCATCATTTTCGATATATTCAAACTCATAATTGGTAATAAATTCATAATCAAGTTTTCCCATGATTTCACGTTTTAACATGTTTGTTAAATCTGGAAGTACTGAACCGTTCCATGTGATATATACAGTCAGTTCTTGATCATACATCAAAACGTCTCCTGCATTAAAATCAAGATAGGAAGAAAACTCATAATCATCATTTGAATAATTTGAATGATAAGCTAACTTATAATCAATTTCTAATGAACCCAGTACCGATTTAACTTCAGTCTCAGTTTTACCATTTAAATCGGGTAGAACATGACCATTTTGTGCAACAAAGATTTTAACTGTAAAGCCCTTATCAACTTTTTTACCAGCAACAAATCCAATGTCATAACGAATAAATTGACCGTGAGTAACCGTAATATCTTGTTCATAATTAATTTCAACTTGTAAACCTAAATCTTCAATTATTTGTACCGCTTCAGTTTCTGTTTTACCAGATAAATCTGGTAGAAGAACTGTTTGTTTACATGCGGTGATGAATAGCAGTAAGAATAATATAGGGATTAATTTTCTCATAGCTAATCTCCTTTCATAGTGGCAAATATCATTATAACATACTCATATCTTTTCTTAAAAGAAAATATAGCAATTTAAACATTTTGGAAAAATAAGGGATTGCCTAAGCAACCCCTTATGATCCTTACTTCATTTGATTGTGCATTTCAACAAACGCATCGACTAACTCTCCATCAAATTGAGAGTTTTTACAGCGTTTTAGCTCCTCGATTGCATAATCGCTACCTAAAGCTTTTCGATATGGACGATCAGCAGTCATTGCTTCATACGAATCACATATACTGATGATTCTTGAAAAGAGAGGAATATCCTTTCCTTTAAGTCCATTGGGATAACCTTTTCCGTCAAATCTTTCATGATGTGTTAAGGCATATTCTGCTAATCTTGAATACTTATCGGCAGAACGTAAAATGTTATATCCATTGACTGTATGATTTTTCATGATCTTCCATTCTTCATCATTTAGTTTTCCTGGTTTATCTAAAATATTATCGGGAATCGTAATCTTTCCTATATCATGCATTAAACCAGCGAGTTCAAGTTCTCTTGTTTCATCACTTGTAAGACCAAGCTTTTGTCCCATCAGTTTACAAAGTTCACTTACCTTATTTGAATGGATTCTTTCTTCTTGATACTTATCTTGTAGCGCATTGAAGATTGCCATAACGGATTCATTACGTGCACTTTGACCGTGTAATACTTTATTACGGTACATATTATCTTCAGCTTCTTTTAACGTGTTTTGTGTATCTTCAAATTCATTTGTTTTCACTGAGTAACCCATAGATAATGATGTTTTTAAATCATCAATAAAGAGCATTTGAGATTCACCAATCATAGCTACCTTAAGTTCTTGTGTTTCTTCTAATGATGTGTTAGGTCTTAAAATGATAAATTCATCGCCACCAACTCTCGCAATAAAATCATTTTCTCTTTTATTTTTCTTTAAAAAGTTTGAGACCATAATTAATACTTCATTACCTTTTTCATGACCAAAAGCATCATTAATAATCTTTAAACCATCCACATCAATCATCGTAATGGATAACGGATAGTATTCAAAATGATCGAGTTTTAATAACATTTCTTCAAAATAACGTCGATTAGGTAATGATGTTAAATAGTCGTGGTTACTGGTATATATAATTTCATTTTCTTTTCTCTTTTGATCAGTAACATCAATCACCATTGTCACAATAAAGTTCGTTTTAGGGATAGGAACAGCTTGGGCAGTAATATACTTCACAACTTTTCCATTTTTAGTAATTGGAACATCTTCCCACTTCATCTTCTTTAAATCATTACTTGCAATACCTTCTAAAGATATTTGTTTCACCTTTTCTCTGAAAGTTGGATCTTCATAAACTTCATTCCAAAACGCTCCAGGAACTTGAAGTTTTTCTCGTGTCGTTCCATAGATTTCAGGGAAGAAATCATTCATATACTCAAACTTGACCTCTGGTAAAACAGTGTTAACTGCGATACCTATCGGTAAATTATCCATAATAAGTTGTAAATCATCACGTGTCTTTTTAGCATCAAGTTCTGCTTTAATAAGTTCATTGATGATTTCTGTGTAAATGATTAATCCACCAATTTCTCCATTTTCATCATACCAAGGACGTGATAGCCATTTTGCATAATCAACAGTTCCATCACTTCTTTCATATGAATCTCTATCTTTACTTATGACTTCACCCTTCAGTGTTCTTTTATGAACTTCTCTCCATTTTTCAGGAAGATTGGGGAACACTTCATAATGATTTTTTCCTATAATATCTAAATTTTCAATATGGTAATGCTCTTTATATTTATCACTCACATAAATATAATTCATATCTTTATCATGTACTGCAATACCTTGATTACTCGAAGTAATAATATATTGTAATAAATCCTTATAGTACTCAGCTTGAGTATCTGAAAGTTTTTCAAGGGTGATATCTTCAATAAATCCTTCGATGATTTCATAACCGTTCTCATCTTTTTGTCCAATGAATTGTGCAGAATCTATAACCCATTTAGTGATGTTATCACGCGTTATGATGCGATATGTGATTTTAACATTATTTCCTTTAATAAGGGCATTTTGGAATGATTGGCGAACAGGATCTGAATCATCAGGATGAATTAAGTCTTGAAATGATATATTCTTTTTATAAAATGCATCAACATCATATCCCGTTAATTCTTTTATTTGTTCAGAAACGAAAAGCATGGTCCAATGTTCATCATGTAAACCACGATAAGTGACCCCTGGTAAATTAGATAAAAGGGTTGTTTTCATACGCTCTTGTTCAGATATAATTTTTGATGATTCTATAATCGTTTGGTTTCTTCTTTTGACTTTAACAAATAACACAGTAATATAAATGATTAAACCGATGAGTAGTGTCAATATAACGCTCATATAAATACGCACTTTTTCATCTGCAAGAGCTTGTCCTGTTTGATCAATAATAATTGAAAAAAGAAAGGTTCCCCCTTCTATTTCAGTTGGATACGAATAAACATGAACTGTACGGATTTCATTATTCGCTAATTGATGTTTAAAAATAAAAAAGTTTCTTTCTTCTAATACGGCTTGTTCCATCTCATATGTTATTTCTTCTTGAGATAATTGATTAATATCATTAATAGACATGCTAATAAGAACTTCATAGCTATATCCGTAAAACTCAACAGCTGCTTTATTTGCATCATGAATCATACCTGTCTCTGGATGTATGACAAGCATAACAGTTTGATGATTGCTAAACAGCTCTTCATAATTCATCGAATCAAGTGCTTTGATAGATATTGAAGATGAAAATAATAGAAATAAAAACATTAAAATAAAGAGTATCTTTTTCATCTGTAATTCTCCTCTAGCATGATTACTTTTTATAACTTATGTTTACATAGTTTATTAT
>CAYJBI010000046.1:0-10304 GCA_964368345.1 uncultured Mariniplasma sp.
TACCTTATATAGCAGATACTACGGACAATTAAAAATTTATGTATACATCGTGAGTTTCCTTGTGGTATCATGCAAGAGAAACTCACTTATGTTTAAATAGACCTTTTCTTTTTATTAAAAGTGTCAAAAAGTTTTAAGAATACACATAGTTATACTATAACAAAATATCTACTTAGCGAAGGAGAAAAAACTATATGAAGGGTATTATTTTTGATTTAGATGGGGTTATTGTCCATACAGATCATTACCATTATTTAGCATGGAAGAAGATGTGTGATTTATATGGGTTTGTTTTTGATGAAGAAATTAATCAACATTTACGAGGAATTTCTCGTATGGATAGTCTTGAAATCATATTATCTTATAACAATGTTGAATATTCTCTAAAAGAAAAACTAAAAATGACTGAATTAAAAAACGAATACTATCTCATGTATTTAAGAGATTTGAATCAAAAAAATGTTGATGATGAAGTACTTGATACATTAAGAGTGTTAAAAAATAGAGGGTATAAGATTGCTATTGGATCTTCAAGTAGAAATGCTAAAATGATATTAAAGAACATCGGACTACTCGATTTTTTTGATGCTATTAGTGATGGGACTAATATCACTAAGACGAAACCAGATCCTGAAGTATTCATTAAAGCTTCAGAGTTGTTAGGACTTGATGCAAGTGATTGTTACGTTGTTGAAGATGCTATTGCTGGACTAAAAGCTGCTAGAAGTGGCGGCATGATATCCATTGGAATATATGATGCATATCCATGTGAATTTGCAGATTATTCAGCCCAATCATTTAAAAATCTTCTTGAAATCATAGAATAAGCACTGCTTTTCAAAGTCATTAGAAGAACTAGTGACCCATAAAATGAAAACTCTTCTTTAAAATCGGGAAGAGTTTTTTAATTATAAACAAAAATGAACGAATAATTCAAGAAAACCATTCAAATATGGCATCTATTTTTTTCATTTTTGCAAAGAAGTACACCTCAATTAAGTCGATAATAGGGAGCATAACTATAAAAATAGATCGTTTATCTACAAAAAACTATGAAAATCTTAATTAAACTATGCAAATGAATACGCTTCCATATTTAAAATAAGTTTGATAAACTGAAAATAACAAGTATGTACCTTACTCAAAGGACATATGAACTATAGAAAACAGGAGAGAAAAATGAGAAAATTATTGATCGCATTATTTGCAGTAATTTTTGCATTCTCTATGTTTGCCTGCAAGTCAGACAAGCAAAGTGAAGTAGAAAAAATTATTGCAGAAGCAGAAGATATGACTCTGGCTGAATTAATGGCCAAAGCATATGAAGAATCAAACGGCAAAACACTTGAAGGTATTGGTAACTCAAGTCGTGGAAAAACCGCAGGTGAAGCATTTGTCTTAGCTATGAAGGAAGTTTATCCTGATTACACAGGTGTCATTAATTGGCAACAACCTAAAGAAAACTCAATTTTCACGATGCTAGACAGCGACTCTAAGAGCCCTAACCCCATTTTTTCAATGACATTGATTCAAGATGGTAGCCAAATTCAAAGTAAAATGATTGAAACTGGCATTCTTCGTAATTTCATACCACTTGAATGGAGACAATCAGCAGGTGTTGATGTTGAAAACGATGGCAATCCATTAACACTACAAACACTAAATAAAGTCTTTATGTACAACAACTTGGGTGACAAAGTCATTAATAATGTATGGGATTTTGTTAAACAAGGTGAATCACCTATGTTTATGGGACTTGATTCAGAACCTGTTGGGTTCAACTTCTTACTTATGTTAACCAAAGATGAGTATGCAATCCTTGTAAAACAAGCTTTTGATGCTTTAGATGCTACAGAAAAAGCTTATTTCCAACCTATTGTTGATTCAGTAGCATCAAAAGCAACTGAACTTGGTTTAGGTGTTAATGGTAAATACTCACTTGCTTGGATTAAACTATGGAAACAACAAATTAATGTTATGACAGATGATGGTCCAATCATGTCAGAATTAGTTACTACTTCAGCTGTTGATGAAACTGCACTCTTAGTTTACTCTAAGCTTCGCTCAATTTCTGAAACTGAAACATCATCAGTTAATAACGTGACTGTCGCTGCATATGCACCAGGTTATGTTGGTTTTGGTGGTTATGGTTACAAACACTTCTTACAAATTCCAGATTCAAGTCCACTTCCTTGGACAGCTGCTGCATTTATTACATATATGGTTACAGTAGAAGCTGGTTTCCATCCATGGGGTAAAGATATGGGCGGTTACAGTGCTAATCCAAGTTTAAGATTAGACCATACACAAGATGGTTTCGTCGAAGGTATTGATACATATCCAGCTAAAAATGATAGAGGATATGACTGGTGGGTAAGCACTGGTGTTTATGGTGGTAGATTAATTATTGAAGATCCAGTTTATGCATCATCAGTAGCATTCACAGTTGGTGAATGGATTGAAAGCATATAAATAGTATTTCAGATTTTAAATTTTAAACAGTGAAAATTCATGGAGGCAATTGTATGAACGAAAACATTAAAAAACATGATAGTAAAGTGATATGGAATAAGGTTAAAACATTTTTCCAAAAACCAGATCACACCATATTATTAATTTTTGGTATCTTACTATCTTTTGCAACAATTGTCCCCATGATGACACTTTTAAATGATACCTTCCTAATTAGACCAGGAAGTTATGCACAGTTTATTACTGGTAGAAGTAGTGGTTATACATTTGTTAACTGGAAAGACTTGTTTTTGGGTGACTCAGCAAGAATCAATTTATACACACCCATGGGAAACAGTATCCTTTTAGCCATTTTTTCTAGTTTTGGTGCTATTTTATTTGGGGGTACATTTGCATACCTCATTACACGTACTAACATTTCGTTTAAGAAGTATCTAAGTGCGATTTTCATATTTCCATATATCATGCCACAATGGACACTTGCTGTTATCTGGCAAAATCTATTCAAAAGCAATCAAGTTACCGGTGGATCGGATGGTGTATTTTCTGCATTCTTTAACATCAATATGCCGATGTGGTGGGTTGAAGGTCTTTTCCCTTCTATTCTCATCTTAGCCATTCACTATGCACCATTTGCTTATATCTTGATTGGAAGTATTTTTAGAAATATGGATTCAAATTTAGAAGAAGCTGCAGTAATTATGGATACACCTAAATGGAAGATGTTCTTTAAAATTACACTTCCCATGGTTTTCCCAGCAATCTTATCTACTGTACTTCTCGTATTTGCGAGTGCGATGGGTAGTTACCCCGTGCCTCATTATCTTAAGTTAGAAACGTTAGCAACACGTTATGTGTCCTTAGGTGTGAGAAGAGCAGGACAAAACAGCATATTAGGTGTACTCATGATGTTGTTTGGTGTGCTAATTCTTATCATCAATCATCGAAATACCAAAAGTAGAAAGAGTTATACAACCGTTACAGGTAAGAGTGGTCAAATCAGTCAAGTCAATGTTGGAAGAATACTTAAATATGTCATTCCAGCAATCTTAATCGTGATTACATTCTTCACATCAATTTATCCAATTATGTCATTCGCATTAGAAACATTCTTACCAAATCCTGGGGATTATAGTTTTATTACACAAGGTTCATTTGATTCACTCACAACGAAGTGGTGGATACATAACAGTATGGAGGAAGTTGGACTCTACGGTCAAATGGGTATCCTCTATAATCGAACGATATGGAATGGATTTAAAGGGACATTGATTGTTTCAGCATTTGCCGCTCTATTAGCTGGCTCGATTGGTTTACTTATTGGTTATTCAGTGAGTAGAAATCGAAGAAGTAAGTTCGCGTTATACGTGAACAATATGGCATTTCTACCTTATTTATTGCCAGCATTAGCTGTAGGTATTGCATTCTTTACATTTGGATCAGCACTGGGTATTTATGATACATATTTACTAGTCGTTTTAGCAGGAACAATTAAGTATATCCCCTTCGCATCACGAAGTTCACTTAATTCTATGATGCAAATTAGTCCTGAAATTGAAGAATCTGCATTGATATTAGGTATTCCTTGGAGAAAAAGGATGATGCGAATCATTATCCCTATCCAAAAAGCAGCGATTATCAGCGGTTTCTTGCTACCATTTATTACAAGTGTTAGAGAATTAACATTGTTTATGTTACTCGTGAATCAAACAAGGCTAAGTACAACCTTATTAAGTTATTATGATGAAATGGGGTTATATGCATTTTCGAGTGGTATTAACTTAATTATTATTGTGTTTATCTTGATACTAAACTTTATGGTTAATAAATTAACAGGAGCAAGTTTAGATAAAGGTGTAGGAGGAAAATAACATGCCAGAGATTATTTTAAAGAATTTAACAAAAAGATGGAATGGGTTTTATGCGGTGGATAATTTAAATCTCATTATTGAAGATAATTCATTTATCACATTGCTAGGACCATCTGGATGTGGAAAAACAACAACACTACGCATGATTGCTGGTCTTGAAACCCCAACCGAAGGATCAATTCAAATCGGAGGAGTCACTGTCTTTGATAGTGAAAAAGGCATTAATATTCCTGCTAATAAACGTAAAGTCGGTTTCCTATTTCAGAACTATGCTTTATGGCCTAATATGACCGTTTACGATAACATCTCATTTGGTTTAAAGAACATTAAAGAAGAACTTCCAATATATGATTTTGTTATCATGAATAATAATCGTATGATTGAAATATTAAATCGAATGCAAGAATTTAAAGATGTTCTTAAAAGTTATGAAGATGCTGATGGAAAACTAGATCTTCAAAATGCGAAATTAAAACTTATTGATAAGTATCAAGTTTCACAATATACAGCTTCGACACTAATTAGTTTTTATCAAAACAAGAAAATAAGCGCTAAAGAAATTATCACTACCTTATTGAGTACAAATAATAAACGTATTGAAGATTACAAATCAAAGCAAATTTCTATTACAGAAGACTATCGTCTTATCAAAGACGGTATGATTATGATGAAAATCAGAAGACTTGATAACGAAGAAATTGATTTAAGAGTTAGAGAGGTTTCACGTATTGTTAAAATCGGAATGTTTATGGATCGTTATCCTAACGAATTATCTGGTGGACAACAACAACGTGTCGCAATCGCGAGAACACTTGCTCCAAAACCACAAGTCTTGTTCATGGATGAACCATTATCTAATCTTGATGCAAAATTAAGACTTGAAATGAGAACAGAACTTCAAAGACTTCATATTGAAACAAATTCAACATTTATCTATGTGACACATGATCAGTTAGAAGCGATGACATTATCAACTAAGATATGTTTACTAAATAATGGGGTACTTCAACAATATGAAAAACCATTAAGCATATATGAGAAACCTACAAATCTATTTGTTTCAGACTTTATTGGAACACCTTCAATCAATTTAATTAATGCGCATGGTATCTATCAAAATGATACATTTAATCTAACCATTTGGGATGATCACACCATTACATTTATTCCAACAGATTTTAAAAACTATGACAAATGGTATCAACAATCAGTTAATGAAATGATTGAAAGTCGTAAAGTTGATCATGTTGTAGAAAAGATCAATAAAGACCATCCTTTTGAATATCCTATCGCAAAAATAGAAGAAGATTACATGAGTATCAAGGACGATCAACTTCTTGCTGAAAATGACTTTGTTATCGGTGTAAGACCGGAGTTTCTAAATATTCATGAGAAAGGTGCATTTACAGGAGAAATCTATAGTTCAATGCCTACCGGTATGGAAACAACCGTTAGAATCAATATAGGTAATTATTTATTAACTGGAGTTGTCTTTGGGGATGTTACTTTCGAAATTGGAGCTAAGATTAATTTTGATATTGATACTAAAAATAGCATTCTCTTTTCTAGAAAGACTCAAAAAATGATATGTAAAGGCCAAGTAGTACTTTCATTAGAAAATTAGTAGTTGATCAAAGAAGTTTGATAAGAGATAGAAATTAAACGTTTCTATCTTTTATTTTTACTTTTCGTATCTAGATTTTTCTTATATTTATTAGATTAAGCAATGATATCGTTGATGCACTAAATATAGTGCAAATTAATGGTATAATAAACCTGATTTAGGTATGATATTAAGTTTTTAAAACTTAAGTTATAGTTGTATCATGATGAGGTGATTTTCATGTTAGATTATAAAGATAACTACATACTTAAACAATTGGTGGTTTCAGACACCATTTTTACGATTGCAGAACTACAGAAAACACTCGATATGTCTCAGCGAAGTATTTACTATTCATTAGAACGCATTAATGATCACTTAAATCGCTTAGATTTACCCATGATTATTAATAAAAGAGGTGTTGGTCTTTTAATTCACGACAAGGTTGTTGAATATGTTAATCAAAACTCTTCATCAATAAGTGATGTCTATATTTATACAAGCCAAGAGCGTAATAATCTACAAGTATTAAGCATTCTACTTTCAAAAAAGTATATTAATATTTCGACACTTATGGAAGATTTTAACGTGAGTAGAAGTACGATTATTAAAGATCTAAGAGAAATTAGGAATATTGTCACACAATATAATTTAGTATTAGAATTTAATATCGAACGAGGTTATGAAATCCAAGGTAGTGAAATTCAAAAACGTAGTTTGATTTTAATTATCAATTCAGACTATAATTATTTAATGGATATTAAATCAATGAATTATTATGATGAAGCAATCGTCACAAGATTTTTAGAGCTATTTATTGAAGTTGAAGAAAAACTAAATGTCATCTATGTAAGAAGTACATTAAATCAACTCGCTGTTCTTTTAGCGATTATTATCAAGAACAATCGTCCACTGGTTCATTTTGAACAAGAAGACAAAGACGCTTTTTATGGTACACACGAATATAAAGTCGTTTCAGAAGTGTTCAATGGATTTATTAAACCTGATGAGTATTTATACCTTGTTCTTCATTTACTTGCTCTTAGAGTTCAATATAGTGGAAATTCACCCATAACAAAAGAAGATAAGTATGTGGGTGAACTTGTCAATTTCATTATCAATGAGTTTTATAATTTAACACTTATAAATTTTAAGAATCATGATGAGTTGTACAACAATTTATATTTTCATATGAAACCAGCCTTGTTCCGATTTAAATATGGCATCAATTATCGTAATGAATTAAAAAGTCAAATTATTAATGAATTTTCTCAAGTCTATCGCATAACCAAGATTATTACTAAGAAGTTAGAGAAAATCATCGATTTCATCATTAGTGAAGATGAAATCGCATATATTGCTATTTATTTTGGCGCATTAATTGAACATGAGCAACAAATGATAGCACACCCTAAAGTTCTTTTGGTATGTCTCAATGGAAAAGCTTTAGTTCGAAATTTGAGAAGAGAAATCGAAAGTTTTACAAAAGATGTTGTTATTATTGACGCCTTTCGAATGCATGATGTTATTAATTTAAAGGATAAAGTGGATTACATCATTTCTACAGAACCCCTTAAAGACATTGTAACAAAAGCTAAAACTATGGTAGTTAATCCAATATTAAACGATAGAGAACGTTATCGTATGATCAGTTTTTTAGGGTTATCCAATGTTTCAATCTATAATTTAGACATTGTAGAAATTTTGATGAAAGATCTTGAAGAGTATATTGATGAATCCAAATATGATGAGGTAAGAGATATCATCAAAGGACATCTTAAAAAATAAGAAATATGAATAAAGCATTTTGTAAGTCCTTCTTAAATGTAAGAAGGATTTTTCTTTAATCATAGATCGTGGAAGACTTAATTCCACATTTTAAGACATGAAGTATATCTAATAAATGATATAATGACATTAATAAATGCATTTTATTAAATACGATAAAGGATAAGACATATGAACGTTATTCTTATAGGTTTAGGGTTAATTGCAACTAAATATGTCAAAGGCCTTAAACAAGCGAATATTTCTGTTTGTGGTCTTGTTGATCAAAATGACTCACCAGAAGCACGAAGATATTTTCTTTCAGTTCCTTTTTATCAGGATTTGAATGATGCACCGCTTGAAGGTATTGATGCAGTGATTATTTCTACACCTCCAAAAACGCATTATCATTTAATTAAGCAAGCTTTAAACCTCAATTTAAACGTTCTTGTTGAAAAGCCAGGATTTTTAAATAGTGAAGAAATGAATGAATTGTTAGAAATAAGTTTAAAGAGAAAACTTAAACTTATGACAATGTTGCACTGGATGTATGCTAAAGAAAATATATTTGTGGCAAACTATATCAAAGATTTAAACCAAATCAAACGTATCGATATTTATATTCATGAGCCTTATGCATATCAAAAAGATATCGAAAGTCAATATATACATATGGGTGGTCCATATCTTGATGGTCATGTGAATATTCTTTCATTCTTAAGTTTATTTTTGGATTTAAATAAACTCATGTTAGCTGATAAGTTTGAAAGATTGAGTTCTTCTTATCAACAAATCGTTCAATCTCAATTGATTTATCTATACCAAGGGATTGAAATCAATATCAATTATGACTGGACACTCAACAAAAAAACAAAGATTTCCAAGATTGAACTAAAAGATGGTTCAACTATCATAGTTAATCATAGTCTTCAACAAGTAGATCATCATGTCACCATTTTTAAGCAATTTGAAATGGATCGGTTAACCAGTCATTATCGACAATTATTTAGTCATATATTTAGAAATTACAATCAAGATAAAACGATCATAATACACAAAAAATTATTTGAAATACTATAATATTGGGGGATTATCAGATGCAGAAAAAACGACTGAGCTTTAAACTATGGTGGCGGAAAAAATGCCGATTTTTTGGCAATATACTCTATTTGATTTATCGTTACTTTCATACAAATGCTAAAGTCCGAGTGGTGTTAATTGCGACTATTTTTGTTGGACTACTTCTTGCAACGGTTGTCTTTGTTCCTGGTTTAAAGGATCTT
Organism: uncultured Mariniplasma sp.; assembly: GCA_964368345.1. GTDB lineage: Bacteria > Bacillota_I > Bacilli_A > Acholeplasmatales > Acholeplasmataceae > Peloplasma. The sequence goes on from CAYJBI010000046.1 coordinate 8,997, forward strand.
TGGCCTGCGTTCTTTGGAGCATTAACCAACTCATTATTAGGTATATTTATTGGCTCTCTTTATGTATTAATTCGAGTTATTTTTGAAGATCAACATAAAGTGACTCAAGAATGTAAAGTTCTATATAAATATTATGGACATAGTTATGATTTATCTTTTCGAATGAAAAATGAAGGTGACTTATTTACTTTTGTTTATGATGCTTATCAAGATACCAATATTACTGCAATTGAATTTAAAACATATGATGAACCATATGAACTACCCGATTTTATCAATAATAATTTCTTTGATATTTTTTCAGCACATCGAGGTAGTTATAAAGAAAACAGCCAAACAGTTAGACTTCATCATTATGATTTAATCGATGGGAAGTTAACGATGCATATTCAAAAAAGCACTTTTTATAATCATCTAGTGACAAATAGAGCCATCGATTTACCTATACAGAAGTCATTGACGTTACGCGAATTACTAGAACCAGGATCAAAACTAAATTCATTAGATAAGTCTCAATTATCTAATCATATTGGTGTGATTGGTTTAGTAGTAACAAAAGATGATAAGATTGTTTTATTCCATCGATCTAACACAGCAACATCATCAAAAAATAAACTCACCTCTACGATAGCCATTGGTCTTAAGGTGCCTGAGGCTCACATACAAAACTACAATCAAAAAGATATCATTACACCACATCAATTTGATCAAAAAGTAAAAGAAGTACTTCATTTGAATACGTGTATTGAAGAAAGTGATATTGATCGTATCGAATATGTCGGGATTGGTAGAGATGTTTATGAAGGTGGGAAACCACATCTCTTCTTAACAATTCATATTCATCTGACTGAAAAGCAGTTAATCAATCGTTACCTTATTACAAACAAAGATAGAGAAAAAGCACGTCAAAAATGTGTTTCAAACTATTATGAAAAACAACATGAATATAAAGAACTGCTAAGAACATATCAAAAAATGAAATCACCAACACAAGAACATATATTAAAACTTAACCAATTTGTTGATACAACATTAAAAGAAGCAGAACTTTCATACGATAGAATGATGAGTGAAGATAGAAAGAAACAGCTTGATAAAAATAATGGTTTTTACATCGTTACACCGGAAGAGATTGGTTTTCACCAAGGAGCACTTACCATTGAAGGATTGAATCAAGAAGGTTTAAGAATCGAAATGACACTCATACCTGAGGCAAGTTTACTGATGAATCTTTATTTCTATCACAAGAAAAAGAACAGTAAATAATTTTATGTTTTTATTAAGCTAATGAATTAAGTCATCGTACAT
>CAYJBI010000047.1:0-10303 GCA_964368345.1 uncultured Mariniplasma sp.
GAATTATATGGTGTTGATGAAATCATTCCTGATTATCGCGTTTTGATTCGTGTAAAAGACAAAATCAGGGGTATTTTTTTGTCACACGCACATGAAGATCATATTGCAGCATTACCCCATATTTTAAGAGATTTGAATGTTCCTATTTATGCAACTAATTTTACGATGCAAATTGTTGAAGACATGTTAAAAGATGAAGGCTATGATTTAAGTCAACTTACACTTAATACAATTTCTCAAAATTCAATTATTAAATTTGGAAATGTTAGAGTTACCTTCTTTAATACAACTCACTCTATTCCTGAGTCGATTGGTATCGCAGTACATACAATTGATGGTGTTATCGTATATACTTCAGATTTCACATTTGATCAAAGTTCAGATATTAAATATCAAACAGATTTTAGAAAAATAAATGAACTTTCTGAAAAGAATGTTTTAGCTTTATTAACAGAATCTTTAGGTTCAACACTTGAACTTAATGGTGGAGTTAGTATGAATTTAAATCATCGGTTAAATAGTATTTATGCAAATGCTGATGGTCGTATTATTGTTACATTGTTCTCTTCAGATTTGAGAAAGATTCAACGTATTGTCGATATTTCACTTGCACATAAGAAGAAGATTGCTATTATCGGTAGAAGAGCACAACGTATTGTAGATATCGCAATCCATAGTGGATATCTATCAATTCCACAAGAAGCATTAACAAATTTACGTTATATTGATGAAAAAAATAAAAATGATGCGAATGACATTGTTGCACTCGTCACAGGAAATAGACACGAACCATTCTTTATGCTTCAAAGAATGTGTAAAAAAGCTGATCGTCTCATTCATGTTTCAGAACAAGATACTGTTATTTTAATGACTCCTCCTGTGCCTGGAACAGAAAAAATGGCTGCTAGAACTTTAGATGTCCTTTATCGAAGTGACGCTCAAGTTAAGGTGATTGATAAGAGACTTTTAACTTCAGCTCATGCAACATCAGAAGAAATAAAGATGATGATGAATTTGTTAAAACCCAAATTTATTATTCCAACAATTGGTGAATATCGTCATCAATATGGTGTTAAACGTTTAGCGATGGAAATAGGTTATAATCCAGATCAAGTCTTCTTACTTGACAATGGGGATGTCTTAACATTTGATGAAAAAGATGTCTATGTTGCAAAAGCAGATATCAATGTCGGAGAAATCTTAATTGATGGTACTGCAGTTGGTGATGTTAACGATTTTGTGATGAAAGATCGTGAACTACTTGCTGAAGATGGTGCTTTACTATTAGTTGCTCATGTCAGTCCAAAGACAAAACAAATTCTTGGTGAAGTCACCATAGTAACGAAAGGATTTGTTTATGTTCAAGAATCTGAAGAACTTCTAAGTAGAGTTAAGGAAACATTCATGGAAGTATCAAAAAAACATCTTGAAGGTAAATATATTAATTGGAATGAATATAAACGAGATGTTAGAAATGAAGTAAATCGTTTTATTTATCAAGAAACTAGAAGATCACCTATTACTATTCCAGTTATCATATCAACTGAAGCTAACTAACTTAAAGGCTCCCAACGGGAGCCTATCTTTTTATTCTTTTAATTTTATCAATCATTTTTAAACGATCACTTAATGCTTTTTCATAAGATGATTCATCTTTAGGATGATAATACGTTTTATGTTTTATTTTATCTGGTAAATAAGTTTGATCATTGATAGAATCTTTATCGTTATGAGGATAATGGTAAATATCAGGATTTAATTTAATCTGACGGTTATCAACATAATCAGGTATAGTTCCAGTATCTTCATTTTCATAATCACTCAGAGCTTCATCGATAGCTATAATCGAAGTGTTTGATTTTGGTGATATCGCCATATCAATCACAATCGTTGATAAAATAATCCGTGCTTCTGGGAAACCTACTTTGATTGCTGAATCACATGCACTAAGCACTTTACCTCCCATAAGTGGGTTGGCAAGTCCGATATCTTCATAAGCAATGACAATTAGACGTCTAATGATTGATGGGAGATCTCCCAAAGTGATCAAGCGTGCAAGATAATGGATAGAAGCATCAACATCTGAACCTCTAATTGATTTTTGTAATGCTGATAATAAATCATAGAAATGGTCCTCGTGATCATCTAAATCATGGCTCATTTTACCAGCAACCCGATAAACAGTTTGAGGCGTTAACATATCTCCATCTTTTAATACGAGTGAAGCACTTTCTAAGATATTCAAAGCTGTTCTTATTTCGTGGTTACTAAAACGAATGATGGATTTTAAAGCATTTTTGTCAATTCGAATATCAACATCAAGTTCTTTTAAAGAAGTTAAGAGTGCTTTTTCAATCGCTTGGTCATCAAGTTTTTTAACTTCATAAAGATGGCATCTTGATCGAATAGCCATATTAATGGATTGATAAGGGTTTAATGTTGTCAATCCGATGACAGTTGCATTACCACTTTCCATAAAGGGAAGTAAATAATCTTGTACATCAGTTTTCATACGATGTATTTCATCAATTACGATTAGAATATCATGATATGCTGTAGTATCTAAAATATCTTTTAATCGTGCTTTTGATTCAGTTGATGCATTAAAAAAATAGTGATCTAAACCACATGTTTTAGCGAAAATTTGTGCAATGGTTGTTTTACCAGTTCCAGGAGGACCATAAAGGATGAATGATAATAGTTTTTTTCTTTCAAGCATTTGAATTAAAACACCATCTTTACCAACGAGATGGTCTTGACCAAAAACATCTTCAAATTTCTCTGGTCGCATACGATATGCTAATGGCTTCATAGGATCACCCACTTTCCATTATAGCATACTTGCTAAAGTAGTGAAAATGAGATAAAATAATGAAGTAGTCGATACCCTTTTTTTCTTTAAGGGACGTACTTTGGAGGTTTTTATGGACTTAAAAAAATATATAGCAGATGTTAAAGATTTTCCCAAAGAAGGTATTTTATTCCGTGATATTACACCACTAATGTCAGATGGAAAAGCGTATGCTTATGCTGCAAAAGCCATTTCGACTTTTGCTCGCGAAAAAAATGCAACACTCATCGTAGGACCAGAAGCACGTGGTTTTATTTTCGGTTGCCCTGTAGCAACTGAATTAGGTTTAGGATTTGCTCCAGTTAGAAAACCAGGTAAACTTCCTAGAGAAGCGGTTAGTGTTAAATATGATTTAGAATATGGTTCAAATGAACTATGCATGCATGCAGATGCGATTAAGAAGGGTGATAAAGTTCTAATCGTTGATGATTTGCTTGCGACTGGTGGTACAATGGATGCAACCATTAAACTTGTTGAAAAGCTTGGTGGTACAGTTGTTGGTCTTGCTTTTTTGATTGAACTCAAAGACTTACATGGTAGAGATTTACTCAAGGGTTATGATATTCTAACACTTATAACTTATTGATAGGATGATTAAATGACAGATGCATTATGGATTTCACTAAATGAATCTTTCTCTTCATATATTAAAAGAGAGTCAGATATTAAGCTTATTGAACAGGCTTATTTTTTGGCTAAAGAAAAGCATGAAGGGCAAATGCGAAAGAGTGGAGAACCATATATTACACATCCGATTGCAGTTGCAAAAATTATTGCAGATCTTCATGGGGGACCAGCCACCATTATTGCCTCATTACTTCATGATACTGTAGAGGATACTTCACTTTCATTAAAAGAAGTAGAAACGCTTTTTGGACTTGATATTGCTCAACTCGTTGATGGTGTTACAAAAATTAGTAAGTTATCATTTAACGAAAAGGTTTCGCAAGCAGATAATCATCAAAAAATGTTGCTTGCTATGGCGAAAGATATTCGTGTTATTTTGATTAAAATAGCTGATAGGCTGCATAATATTCGAACACTTGATTCTATGACACCTGAGAAACAATATAAGATTGCAACAGAAACACTTGAAATATATGCACCACTTGCACATCGTCTTGGTATCTTTAGAATTAAAGCTGAACTTGAAGATCGCTCTTTGCGCTATACAGATCCTCCGATGTACTATCGTGTTTCAAACATGATACAAGCGAAAAAAACTGAACGTGAAGCATCAATTGATCAAGTTATATCTAATATAAAGCTACTTTTTGAGGAATCTGAACTACATGATTTTGAAATTAAAGGACGCATAAAAAATATTTACTCCATTTATAAAAAAATGGTTAAAGATAGTAAACAGTTTGAAGATATTTATGATCTTTTAGCTGTTAGAATTATTGTCGATCGTATTGAAACATGTTATCAGGCTTTAGGAATTATTCATGCAAATTTTACACCTATTCCAAGACGATTTAAGGATTATATTGCAGTACCAAAACCTAATATGTATCAATCACTTCACACTACAGTTCTTTCTGATGATGGAACACTTTTTGAAGTTCAAATACGTACACCTGAGATGGATCAAATTGCAGAATATGGGGTTGCTGCTCACTGGGCATACAAAGAAAATAAAACATATTCTAAAGAAAAAGAACAATTTGAAATTGCTCAAAAATTAAAATGGTATGGTGAACTCTTAAAGATGAGTGAAGACATGGATGAAACCTCTGGAGGTGCTGAAGAATTTGTAGGTACAGTCAAGGGTGATATCTTAGATGCTAATGTTTATGTTTTTACTCCGAAGGGAGAAGTTATTGAACTTCCTAAAGGGGCAACTCCCATTGATTTTGCATACAGAATTCATACAGATGTAGGAAATAAAATGGTTGGAGCGATTGTCAACAACCGGATTGTAACACTTGATTATGAATTAAATACCGGGGATATCGTCAGTGTTAAAATCAATAAAAATTCAGCTGGACCTAGTGAAGATTGGTTAAAAATTGCAAAATCTGCACATGCAAGACATAAGATTAAAGGCTTTTTAAATAAGCTTAATAAAGATTCAATCTTACAAATGGGTAAAGATGCACTTGATCGTGAACTTGCTGCAAATAAATCAACGGATACGATTGATGATCAATTTGTTAAAAAACATTTTGAAAAGAATATGATTCTAACTGTTCAAGATATGTATCTTGAAATAGGTAAAGGGAATTTATCTCCTAAAACGGTTGTAAATAAGCTCTTAGGATTAGAAACGGATCACGCACAACTATTACAAAGACAAATGGAAAAAGCTTCAAGACAACTGACAACACATAGTGAAACAGGAGTTGTTATTGAAGGTTTATCATCACCGCAACTTAAATTAGCTAATTGCTGTCTACCTATACCGGGTGATCCAATCATCGGTTATGTATCTAAGCAATCAGGGATAGTTATTCACACCACATTTTGTCCAAACTGCAAACAGTTTGAAGAAAATCGTTTGATTGAAGCTTACTGGTCTCAAGGTATCACTAGAAAATATCCAACTTGGATTAAAATTATTGGCTCGAACAAACAAACGCTTTTAACTGAAGTTGTTGCAGTGGTTAATTCATCAGCGATTGCAATTGCCGAAGTGAATATGATGACAACATCACAACTTGAAATGATTATAAAGATTAAGGTTTCGATTAACAACACTAATCAATTAGAGTCTTTAATGGTTAACCTGCGTAAAATCAGTGAGATATATAGTGTTGAGAGGGACTTTCGATGAGAGCTGTTGTTCAACGTGTGTTAGAGTCTTCAGTCAAAGTAAATGGATCTTTGGTGGGTCAAATCGAGAAGGGGTTTTTAGTTTTTTTAGGCATTCATGCCCAAGATAATGAAGAAATAGCTCTAAAGATGGCACAGAAGATTCATCATCTTAGAATTTTTGAAGATAAAGATGGAAAAATGAATTTATCTTTAAACCAAGTGAATGGTTCCATTCTTTTGATTTCTCAATTTACACTTTATGGTGATACAAAAGGTAACAATCGCCCCTCATTTATAGAAGCAGCAAGACCAGAGGTTGCTAATCCTCTTTATGAGTTGATTTTAAATCAATTAATGAAAGATCATCATGTCGAAAAGGGTATCTTTGGTGCAGATATGAAGGTGTCTTCCATGAATGATGGTCCAGTGACCATCATCATTGAAATTTGATTGACAAAACATTGTTTTTACGGTATGATGATACTGTAATTTAATCGTCTATGAAAAAGGAAATCTTAAAAAGATTGGTGACACCTTTTGAGACAATACAATAACATGAGGGCTAGAGCAATCTAGAACTAAGGTGGTACCGCGTATATTTTACGTCCTTAGATATTTTTAAGGACGTTTTTATTTTATTAATGGAGGTTTTGATGAAAAAACGTTATTTGAAAATGCCTACCATTTGTTTTAATGAATATATGCTTAGAACTATCACAAAAAAGGATTATCTCGACATGTATGACTACGGAAGAGATAATGAAGTTACGAAGTATTTAACATGGGGGCCTTACCATCATCCAAATGAAGCGAAATCGACGATTAGAAAAATATTTTATCCGAGAACAAAAAAAGGTTTACCACGAGGATATGCCATCGTTGATATAGAAAAAAACAAAATGATTGGTACCATCGATTTCCACTCAAAAAAAAGAAATGAAAATGGTGCTGAAATTGGTTATGTCATTCATAAAGATTATTGGAATAAAGGAATTATGACTCGTGCGCTAGATGAGATGATTAAAATCGGATTTGATTATTTAGAATATGATGTTATTCATATAAAACATATTAAAGCCAATGAAGCTAGTATGAGAGTGATTCAAAAAAACAATTTTCAAATAGTTAAAAAAGAACCATTTATCTATCAAAAAAATCAAGAAATGATTGAAGATGAACTTCTGATTTATGAACTAACAAAGGAGAAATATTATGCAAATCAATAAAGTAAAAGGAACTTATGATGTCCTTCCGAATGAGTCTTATCGCTGGCAAGCCTTAGAGTCAAAAATTCGTGAAATTTTAAAACTATATAACATTAAAGAGATGCGAACACCTATTATGGAATATAGTGAAGTATTCCATCGTCAAAGTGAATTATCTGATATGGTAACTAAGGAAACTTATGACTTTGATGATCGTGGTGAAAGAAGATTAACTTTACGTCCTGAAGGAACTGCAGGTATTATTAGAAGTTATGTAGAAAACAAACTATACGCTACTCAAGAACTTGAAAAAGTGTATTATATCGGACCTAATTTTCGTTATGAACGCCCTCAAAAAGGTCGTTATCGTCAGTTCAGTCAATTTGGTGTAGAAGCTATTGGATCAGTTGATGCAGCACTTGATGCAGAAATGATTATGCTTGCATATGATTTCATCAAACGATTAGGGTTAAAAGGTGTTACTGTACGTATTAATAGTTTGGGTGACGATGAATCAAGACGCAACTATCAAGACGCATTAACCAATCACTTTGAACCACACAAAGAAACACTTTGTGAAGATTGTAAAATTCGTTTAGGTAAGAATCCTTTACGTATTCTTGATTGCAAAGTTGATCAAAAACATGAAGCAGTTATCAATGCACCGACTCCGCAGGATTATTTAAATAGCAGTTCAAGAGATTACTTTAAACAAGTGATTGAACACTTAAATGCAAGTGCTATAAGCTACGAGATCGCTCCTAAACTGGTTAGAGGACTTGATTACTATAGTCATACCGTCTTTGAAATTGAAGCCGATATCGAAGGATTTGGAGCCCAAAATGTTTTAGGTGGAGGGGGAAGATACCAAAAACTTGTTTCTGAACTTGGTGGACCAGAATTAGGTGGCATTGGTTTTGCTTTTGGTATGGAACGATTATTACTTGCTTTGGATGCTGAAAATATTGAACTTGCAGTAGATGATATGATTGATGCTTATGTCATTGTATTTGGTGAAGAACTAAGAGTTCTTGGTTCAAAAATACTTTTTGAATTAAGACAAGCTAACATTATCTCTGATATGAACTATACAAAAAAAGCCTTTAAAGGCCAATTAAAGCAAGCACTTCGTCTAGGAGCTAAGTATTTAATTATCTTAGGAGAAGATGAGTATAAAAAAGGTGTTGTGGGTATTAAAGATACAAAAACTGAAAACCAGGAAGAAGTTCCTATTGAACGGATAAAGAAATATATGAAGGAAAAAGTGGGGAAGTAACATGCAAAAATATACACATAGCAACAATGAATTAACAGCTAAACATATTGGACAAACTGTTTATCTAAAAGGATGGGCAGCAAAAGTAAGAAACCTTGGAGGACTTATTTTTGTTGATTTAAGAGATAGAACAGGGATAACACAACTTGTCATTAAACCAGAAAACAAGTTTTACGATATTGCTTTAAAAATAAGAAATGAATATGTACTAGAAGCGAAAGGCATCGTTATTGAACGAGAAAGTAAAAATCAAAACTTAAAAACCGGAGATGTAGAAGTCGATGTTACAGAACTCATTTTGTTAAATACCGCTGAAACACCTCCAATCATTATTAGTGACCAAACTGATGCTCTTGAAGATACACGTCTAAAGTATCGCTATTTAGATTTGCGTCGTCCAGTCATGCAAAACTATTTAATGAAGCGTCATGAAATTACTCAAGCAATTCGTTTGGTCTTAGTTGATGAAGGATTCTTAGAAATTGAAACCCCTATTTTAGGTAAATCAACACCTGAAGGGGCAAGAGATTATCTCGTTCCATCTAGATTATATCCAGGTACGTTTTATGCACTTCCACAATCTCCACAAATCTATAAACAACTTTTCATGGTTGCTGGTTTAGAGAAATATTTCCAGATTGCTAGATGTTTTAGAGATGAGGATTTACGTGCTGACAGACAGCCAGAATTTACTCAAGTCGATATTGAAGCATCATTTGTTGATATGGATGATATTCAGACGGTTGTTGAAAAAATTATGGTCAAAACATTTAAAAAAGTACTAAATATTGAAATTAAAGCTCCTTTTTTACGCATGAGTTATCAAGAAGCTATGGAAAAATATGGATCTGATAAACCTGATATGCGTTATGAATTACTCATTCATGATTATAAGGAATTATTAAGTTCAAGTGTAGTTCCTCTTTTTAGTGAAAAAAATCATGTAAGAGGTATTTATTTAGAAAATGCATCAAATATTACACGTAAACGTATTGATCAATACACTGAAGTAGTTAAGAAAAACCATGGGGATATGCTCGCATATGTTCGTATGCAAGATGGTCAAGTTAGTGGATCAATTGCTAAGTTTTTAAATGAAGAAACAATCAAAGGTTTATCATTAAAAGAAGGATCTATTGTTTTCTTTGTTGCAGGTGAATTTGAACCTGTTTCTCAAGCATTAGGTGCACTTCGTATCGAACTTGCGAATGAATTCAAACTAATACCTGAAAATACGTACAAATTCTTATGGGTTGTTGATTGGCCACTTTTAGAGTATAGTGAAGAAGACAATCGTTTTTACGCAAAACATCATCCTTTTACAGCACCAGTCGATGATGAAGTTTTAAAGAACGATCCTAAACATGCAATCGCAAAAGCTTATGATATTGTTTTAAATGGTTATGAAATTGGTGGAGGTTCTATACGTATTCATCGTCAAGAAGTTCAAAGATTGATGTTTGATACATTAGGATTATCGAAAGATGATATCACTAATCGTTTTGGATTTTTCGTCGATGCGTTAAAATATGGTACTCCTCCTCATGGTGGATTAGCATTAGGACTCGATCGTGTTGTGATGTTGATGACAAATACAACAAATATAAAAGATGTTGTTGCATTCCCTAAAACTCAAAGTGCGAAAGATATGATGATGCAAGCTCCAAGCGATGTTGATTCATTACAACTTGATGAATTAAAAATAAAGGTTGGTGAATAAAATGAAGAAGATTATATTGGCTGGCGGATGTTTTTGGGGTGTTGAAGGCTATTTTCAGCAACTTAAAGGCATACTTGAGACAACCGTGGGTTATATCGATGGAAACAAGAAAAATCCAACATATAAAGAAGTATGTTCAGGTATCGCAACGCATGCTGAAGCAATGGAAGTTGTTTATGATGAAAAAATAATAAAACTTGAGCAAATATTAGAACATTTTTTTAGAATCATTGATCCTTTTTCAAAAAATAGACAAGGACATGATATAGGAAAACAATATCGTACAGGTATCTATTTTATTGAAACAAGTGATGAAGCTAAGATTCATGCTTATATGAATGACTATTTTAAAGACCAGTTACTGAAAGTTCAAACAGAAGTAAAACCTAGCATTGATTTTGAATCTGCTGAAGAATATCATCAAGATTACTTAAAGAAAAATCCAACAGGTTACTGTCATGTTGATTTAAATTTAGCTAAACCTGAGGAGAAAA
>CAYJBI010000048.1:0-10274 GCA_964368345.1 uncultured Mariniplasma sp.
ATCTATTAATAAGGCAAGTGATGAACTTTTTATTCATAAGAATACGCTACAATATCGATTAAATAGAATTCATCAGTGGACTGGATATAATCCAAGAGATTTTGAGGATTTAATTCGTCTTTATTTGGCGATTCATCTTGAAAGAAGGGAATAATATGAAAAAAATAACTGTTTCAATCTTAGGTTTCGGGCAAAGAGGTTTAGTTTATACTGAAGCGATGATGAAAAACAAAGATGAAGTTGAACTAATCAAGGTTTGTGAGGTCAATCTATTAAAACATAAAGAAATCAAAAAGAATTATCATTTAAAAGATGAAGATGTTTTTAGTGATGAAAATCTCTTCTTTCAAAAGAAATGGTCTGATGTTCTGATTATCAGTACCATGGATAAAGATCATTATCACCAAGTACTAAAAGCACTTGATTTAGGTTATCATATCTTATTAGAGAAGCCGATTGCCTTACATAAAGAAGAGATTATTCATGTTAAAGATTATGCTAAGGAAAAAGGATTAAAGATTGCTGTAGCTCATGTTTTAAGATATACCATGTTTTATGAGAAGATTAAAGAAATTATCGATTCTAATATGATTGGAAAGATTGCTACACTACAACAAACAGAAAATGTTGGATATTTTCATTATGTCCATAGTTATGTCAGAGGTAACTGGCATAATAGTGATGAATCATCTCCAATGATTCTTGCAAAATCATGTCATGATTTAGATATTATCAGATATCTTATGGGTGAAAGAGTTCAACGTTTATCATCTTTTGGTAATCTCTTTTATTTTAAAAAAGAAAACGCACCAAAAAATAGTGCATCTCATTGTAAGGACTGTCATGTCGATTGTCCGTTTAATGCGATTGATTTTTATAAAAAGAACCCCCGATGGATGAAAATATTTTCAATTAATCCAGATGTAGACGAAGTCTTTAAAGATGAATCACTTAATTATGGAAAATGTGTTTACAAGATGGATAATAATGTTGTTGATCATCAAGTAGTCAATCTTGAGTTTGAACATGGTGCAACTGCGTCATTTACGATGACTGCTTTTTCAAATGAAAATCATCGATCATTAAGAATTCATGGAACAAAAGGTGAAATTGATGCAGATATGGATAACTACATCATTACTGTAAAACCTTATGGAAAAAATAAAATTGAAATTGATTTAAGAGATTATACAGAAGATTTCTCACATCATGGTGGTGGAGATAATCGATTATTTATGGATTTCATAAGAGCTTTAAGAGATGACAAACCATTCATAACGGATATTAAAGATTCTGTTGAATCGCATCTTTTAGCACTTGATGCTGAGTTTTCGAGAGTCAATCATGGTAAGACAATCTTTCTTAGTGATCAATGGAAGTCATTTGAATCATAAAAAATAGCACCCTTCATAAATTGATAAAGTACATAAAATGATATATAATATGCATATCATCTCATGTATAATGATACATGTATGATTTACCAAAGTATGTCATTATAATATTTGAGGGGGCTCATTTATGGTAGAAAAAAAATCACGCATCAAATGGGATGGTAGTTTTGCACGTTCAATTGAACTATTTTTTGATATGCTTATTGTCATCTTTTCGATATTTATCATGTATTCTGTACAACTTTTTATTTCAGAAAGTTATGAAATAAATAACATCGTAGAATTCTTTACGAGTTTTGATACCTATTTTATGATTCCATCACTCATTCTCACTAATATTAGCTATGTGCTCATTATTGGTTTTTTCTTCGCGATTTATCGTGCTACTGCGATTGATAATACATATTTTCAAACTTTAATTGCAACCTATTTAAGTCTATTTATCTCATTTGTTACAGTTGTTGTTGCTGATTATATTTTCCATATGGAACGTGTCACACTATCAACAATGATGATGATGTTTATCTTGCAGGCATTACTATTTGCAATATTTAAGTATTTTGGACATAAGTTTTACTTAAAACGAACTAAAAAAACACTTTTAGTTATAGGAACAACGGAAGATATGAAACACTATCTTCCAAAGTTTTTCAATAAACTTCCAGAAGGTCGTACACTTAAATTTGCTGTTGAAGAAAATGGATCTGAACTTTCAAGATCTCTTCCCTATATTCATCAAGTGAATATGGTCTACATCATGCCACATCTTGATGAAAGTTTAAAAAATGCTGTTGTCAATTACTGTATGGCTCAAGAAAGTATCGATGTATGTTTGATTCCTAAAACATACGAAGTGGGTATTTATGATGCGAGAGTAGAAACGGTTGATGATGCGATGATTTATCGCATCGAACGATTAGAGATTTCATTAACCAATCGTTTTTTTAAACGGATGTTTGATATCATCTTGAGTGTTGTTGGTCTTGTTATTTCCATTCCGTTTTTTATCATTATACCTATTTTAATGAAGTTGACTGATAAAGGACCTGTTATTTATAAACAAGAGCGTATTACACGTAATCAAAGACCATTTCAACTTTATAAGTTTAGAACGATGGTCACGAATGCAGAAGAATTATCGGGTGCTGTTTGGGCATCTGAAGATGATCCAAGAATAACAAAAGTTGGGAAATTCTTAAGAAGATTCCGTTTAGATGAACTTCCTCAACTATTCAATGTATTAAAAAGTGATATGAGTTTTGTAGGTCCAAGACCTGAAAGACAAGTATTTATTGATGAGTTTACGAAGCATAATCCACACTTCACTTACCGATTGAATGTGAAAGCTGGTATTACTGGCATGGCTCAAATATATGGAAAATATAATACATCTCCGGATGATAAACTGCGATTTGATTTATTCTATATTCGTAACTATACATTTTTACGTGATATTAAATTCATTCTATTAACCATTAAATCGGTTATGAAAATGGATTCAACAGAAGGGCTTAATGATCAAACTGATTATTTAGAACTATTAAATAACAACAAAGATGTTATACATGTTCAATATCAAATCAAAGACAATCGCCATTAGGCGATTTTCTTTAAGTTAAGTGGTTCAATTTATGATAAAATAGACGTAAATAAAGAGGATTATAACGTGGAAAAAATACTATTTGTAGCACATATGGATTCGCATATTGCAAATTTTCATATACCTTATTTGAAATGGTTTAAAGATCAAGGCTATGAGGTGCATGTTGCATCTAACCGGATGGAACAAACTAAAGAGATTTTATATTGTGATTTCAAACATCAAATCGATTTTGTAAGAACACCTTTTTCATTAAAGAATAGAAAGCCTTATCAGCAAATGAAGGAACTTTTAAAGAAACACCAATATGCACTTATTCATGTTCACACACCGATGGGTGCATTGATTACAAGACTTGCTGCAAGAAAAATAAAGACACCCCTTTTATATACAGCACATGGGTTTCATTTTTATAAGGGTGCGCCCTTATTAAATTGGTTATTGTTTTATCCTATGGAAAGATTTCTACTTAGATATACGAAAGAACTAATTACGATATCTGAAGAGGATTATGCATTTGCACTTAAAAAGTTTGGGAAACTAACCAAGGTTTCTCATACGTGGAGTGTCGGTGTCAACCTTGATGAATTCCATGAAGTAGATGAAATGAAAATTGAAGAGTTGAGATCATCTCTTGGTATTAAACCCGATGATTTTATGGTGACTTATGTCGGCGAGTTAACCAATGGTAAAAATCAACAGTTCTTATTAGATTTATATCCCGAAATGATAAAAATTCAGCCTAAAACAAAACTTGTTTTTGTAGGTTATGGTGTGAATCAAGAAAAATATAAGAAGTATGTTAATGATGAAAAACTTGAAGGTTTAGTTCATATTTTAGGATATCGTAAAGATGTCAATATCATTAACAATGCTTCAAATCTATTTGTTTCAAGTAGCCTTCGTGAAGGTTTACCTAAATCCGTTCTTGAAGCGATGGCTATTGGAAAAGTTACACTTTTATCAGATATTCGCGGTCATCATGAACTTGTACATCATGGTTTTAATGGATTTTTGTTTGATTCGAAAAATAATAAAGATTTTTTAATTCAGTTTAAAGAAGCTATAAAATATGTAGATGATCCAAAGATGAAACGAGAAATTGTGAAAACTGTCGATCGTTATCGTATTGAGCATGTTTTACTTGATGCAGAAAAAATATATCAAAATTACTTAGGAAAGAAAGTGACATCACATGAAGAATAAAACGATTGCATTAGTTGGATTGGGTTATGTTGGATTACCGATTGCTGTTGCATTTGCAGAAGCAGGTTCAAAAGTGATTGGTTTTGACTTAAATAAAAATAAAATCGATTTATATCAAAAAGGTATTGACCCAACACATGAAGTTGGTGATGATCGATTAAAAAAAGTATCAAATTTATTTTTTACCTCGGATGAAAATGATTTAAAGAAAGCGGATTTTATCATCGTAGCTGTACCTACCCCAGTTAAAAAGGATAAAACACCAGATTTAGAACCTTTAATTTCTGCTTCAACCATTGTTGGAAGACAAATTAAAAAAGGTGATATTGTTGTTTTTGAATCAACGGTCTATCCTGGTGTTACTGAAGATGTTTGTATTCCTTTAATAAGTAAATATTCAAACTTAACACCTGTTATGGAGTTTAGTTATGGATATTCACCAGAAAGAATTAATCCAGGAGATCATTTACATCGTTTAGAAAATATTACAAAAGTAGTATCTGGATGTGATGAAAAAACACTTTCTGAAATTGCTAGTACTTATGAAATTGTTGTTAAAGCAGGTGTTTTTAAAGCAACATCCATTAAAGTAGCAGAAGCTGCTAAAGTTATTGAAAATGCACAAAGAGATATCAATATTGCATTTATGAATGAGCTTGCGCTTATTTTTGACAAACTTGATATTGATACTCAAGATGTCTTAGAAGCTGCTAAAACAAAATGGAATTTTCTTCCCTTCAAACCAGGATTAGTGGGTGGACATTGTATTGGTATTGATCCTTATTATTTAACATATAAAGCTGAATCAGTTGGATACCATCCACAAGTGATTTTAGCGGGTAGAAGAATTAATGATGATATGGGAGCATATATCGCTCAAAAAACAGTTAAAAAAATGATTGCACACGGTATTCCAATCAAACATGCCCATGTCTTAGTCATGGGATTAACATTCAAAGAAGATTGTCCAGATTTAAGAAACTCAAAAGTCGTTGATATCATCAATGAACTTAAAGAATATGGGATTAAAGTAAGTGTTACAGATCCACTTGCAGATTCTAAAGAAGCAGTGCATGAATATGGGATAACCCTAAGTAACTTAGATGGTATTTCTGATGTGGATGCGATTATACTTGCTGTTTCACATCAAGCATATGCTCAATTATCATGGGATGATTTAGCAAGTTTATATCATAAGGATTTGAATAAATATCTTTTAATCGATGTCAAATCGATGAAAAATAATAAAGATGTTCCAAATACATTTGATTTATGGCGGTTATAAATATGATGAAAACTAAATTTCTAATTACAGGAGGAGCAGGATTTATTGGGTCAAACATGGTGGAGTATCTTTTAGGATTAAACCACCAAGTGGTTGTACTCGATAATTTTGCTACTGGGAAAAAAGAAAATATTGAAGCCTATATTAATAATCCTGATTTTGAATTGATAGAAGGAGATATTAGGGATCTTAAAACGTGTCAATTGGCTTGCAAGAATGTTGATTACATCATCCATTTAGCTGCTTTAGGTTCTGTCCCAAGGTCTATTAAAGATCCTATAACAACACATGAAGTTAACACAACAGGTTTCTTAAATATGATGATTGCTGCTAGAGATCACAAGGTGAAATGTTTTACATATGCATCTTCATCATCTGTCTATGGTGATGAAAAAATACTTCCTAAGGTTGAACATAAAATAGGAAAACCTTTATCGCCTTATGCCATTAGCAAGTACATTGATGAACTTTATGCAAAAAACTTTTATGAATTATATGACCTACCAACAGTAGGTTTAAGATATTTTAATGTATTTGGTAGAAGACAAGACCCTTCATCCATCTATGCTGCAGTTATTCCGTTGTTTGTTAAGAATATTTTGAATAATGAAAGATCAATCATTCATGGTGATGGATTACAAAGTAGAGATTTCACATATATTGATAATGTCTTACAAGCAAATCTTTTAGCTTGTTATGCGCCAAAAGAAGCTTTTGGAGAAGCTTTTAATGTCGCATATGGTGGACAGGTTACAGTTAATGAAGTCTATCAAACATTAGAAAATCTACTGGATAAAAAAATAGAGCCTATTTACGGAGAAACTAGAAACGGAGATATCAAGCATTCCAATGCTGATATCACCAAAGCCATTAAATTACTCAATTACAAGCCTACTCATGATTTTTATGAAGGCATCAAGTTAACAATTTCGTGGTATAAAAAACACTTAATGTGAGGTATTATGCAGAAGATTAATGTTTTATATGTGATACCCAGTCTAAATATCGGTGGTAGTGAGAAAAAAGTCATGACGTTTCTTAAGTATCTCAATCGTGACGTTTTTACTCCTTTTTTGATGTTGATTACTGAAAAAGGTAGTTTATTCGAAGAGGCTAAAAAATTAGATATAGAGATGGTTGTTGTCAATAAGAAGCATCGATTTGATCTAAGTGTTGTTTCACGTATGGAAAAATATATGCGTTTAAAAAATATTGATATTGTTCATGTTTTCACAAGTACTGGAAAACTTTGGGGTCGCTTAGCAGCAAAAAAAGCACGTGTTAAGGTGATTATATCAACGGAAGAATCTCTTTTTAGAAATACGTTTATTGATCGACTACTTGAACGTTATTTCGCATCTAAAACAGATGCGATAATAGCCAATTCACATCAGACAATGCTATCTCAAATAAATTCTACACATCTTAAACCCTCACTTTTCCATGTGATTCATAATGGAATTGATTATTCTTTATTTTTAAATGAAATAAAAAAAGAAGAAAAACTTGGTGTTACACGTATTTTATGTGTTGCTAGACTTGATTTTCGTAAAGGATTATTTTATTTAGTGGATGCGATTAAATTGTTAGTTGATTTAGGTTATCCAGTTCAGTTAAGTATTGCTGGTGATGGACCACTAAGGGTAAGTATCAATCAAAGAATAGAAGAATTACACCTTCAAGAACATATTCATATGCTTGGATTTGTTCATGATATTCCTAAATTGATGAAAACTCATGACTTATTTGTTTTGCCTTCTCTTGAAGAAGGTTTTGGTAATGTCATTTTAGAAGCAATGTCTTCAAATCTATACGTGATTGCTACTAAAGTTGGAGGAATACCAGAAATTATACAAAATGAAGATTTAGGTACTCTCATTGAACCTAAATCGAGTGATGATATACGTGATGCAATTATATTTGCTATAGAACATAAAGAATTGATTCAAAAACGTATTTCTCATGCATTGATTCATAGTAAAAAGTTTAGTTATGAATATATGATTCAATCTCATGAGGAACTTTATCAAAAACTTTATCATAAGAAGGTGAAATCATGACAGTTTTAGAAATCACTTTTCTTGTTATTGGGGTTTTAATTCTCATACATTTACTTCATTTTCTTATCTTCTTTTTTTCATATCAACCGATACTCATGTATCACAGAATTGATGATCGATTAAGACCTGATCATCTCAGATTTATCGAACACAAAGGAAAAAGATTAGATTTAGATCAGATGAAAACTGGATTAGATCATTTTAAGATGCAATTAATGTATTTAAAGAAAAAAGGTTACCGTACGGTATTTGAACCTACTGGTGGAAGAAAAAATGTCATTATCACTTTTGATGATGGTTATGAGGATAATTATTTAAATGCTTTTCCAATCTTAAGAGATAAACAGTTTACAGCGATATTTTTTTTAACAACAGATTTTTTGAATACCAACCAATTAATGTCAGTTGATCAACATGATGCTTTAGAGTTTAATCGTATGTTATCATTTAAGCAAATCCAAGAAATGATTGATCAAAACATGGTGATTGCTTCACATACAAAAACGCATCAGTGGTTAGTGAATTTAGAAGAAAGTCAACTTAATTTAGAAATTAAAGGCAGTCAAGAAGCGCTTATAAATCAGTTTAAAACAACGATTAATCAATTTGCCTATCCAGCTGGAATGTATGATCAAAAGTCGTTAGACCTTGTTAAAAAGACGTATCAGTATGCTTATGTGACCTCCAGGGGACATGATTTAAGCTTATTTAATAAAGATCCTCATCAAATAGAAAGAGAAACCATCAGTCGTGATGATTCGCTTTTTATATTTAAATTAAAACTTTGGGGAATTCATCGTTATTTACGAAAATTTTGGATCATTGTTCTATTGAAAAAGGTGATTTCATGGCTCAAGTAATTCAAAAATTAAATGAAAATTAACTTGATCAGTGGCAGATGTTTTTAAATATGCATCACGGCTACCCTTTTCATCTTAAAGGTTATTGTGATGCATTAAAAATACATCATTGGTCATTTGATTACCTTGTTTTAAAGGATAATGATCAAATCAAGTCTTCTATTTTAGTACAGAAAAGAAAGTTACCTTTCATACCAATGTATCTTATATTTATTCCGTTTGCACCTATAGGAGATGATAAAGACATTAACGAGATCTTAATCGACTATGTTATTCAAACGTATCAAAAGAAAAGTTTAAAGATGACTTTACAGTTACAAGATGATCAAATGATTAAGTATCCTCAGTTTAAATATCATAAATCATATTATACGTATTTTATAGATCTTACAAAAGATAGTGATTTACGCTTTAATCTGTATTCGAAAACGTTTAGAAATTGTATTCGTAAAGCGATCAAAGATGATGTTAAAGTTTCTTTTGTTACAGATTCAAAAGATATCGATGAGCTTATAAAAACGTATGATTTGATGTTAGAACGTAAAGATATTGAAGGAATCGATCAAGAATTGATGAAAGCAATTATGATTGAACTTATTTCATCTAATCAAGGTTTTATTGCTAAAACAGTTTATCAAGGAATAGATTATAATTATGCATTTATTGTAATTAATGGATCTTATGCACGTTATCTTTACGGGGCGAGTAAAACACAAATAGGCATACCTCCTATGGGGCAATTTCTTCATCATGAAATTATGAATGAACTGTATACGAGAGGTATTAAAACATATGACTTAGGAGGAATTTCCAATATCGAAGTTAAGGAAGATGATCCAAGTTATGGTGTCTATAAGTTTAAAAAAGGATTTGGTGGAAAACCAGTGAATATTGCTACAGAATATGTCTATAAAAGAATTAAATTCCTATAAGTAAAGGATACCTATGAAGAAAAAAGTTGTATTAAATGGTGTGACTAAAGCTCTATCTTTAGTCACTGTCATTACTTTAATATCGAAAGTATTTGGATTGTTACGAGAAGTTGGAGTAGCATCTATTTTTGGCGTCGGTATTGAATCAGATGCCCTTTATGCAGCCATCGTTATTCCAGGATTTATATTTACAAGTGTTGGTGTTGCCTTACAAAGTCTTTTTATGGTTGAGTTTACTCATTTTAAGGAAAAACATAGTGATAAAAGAGAACAAAGCATCCTTATTAGTAAAATGGTGAACTTAATCTTAGCTGTATCACTTGTTTTATTTCTTGTTTCATTTATATTTACGAAAGATATCGTAAAACTTATTGCTCCTGGATTTACGGATTCTTATAAACTTGACTTAACAGTGACATTAACACGCATTTTATTGCCTACATTAATCATTATTCCGATTTACCAGATCAAATCATCAGTCATGCGAGTATATGAGCGTTTTATTAGTACTGCAATCATTGATCTATTCTTTAATGTTGCTCAAATAACGTATTTATTATTCTTCTCTAATTTATTTGGAATTGAAGGATTAGCTTATGCAATTCTAATTGGATATCTAGCTCAATGGGTTGTAACAGAACTGATGATGTATAAGCATGGATTACATATTCATGCCTCATTAGATTTAAAAGATACGACCATTAGAAAAGTCTTACGTTTATTTATTCCAACCATGATTAGTTTTGGTGTGATACAAATCAATGCGATTGTTGATAAAATCATCGCATCTAACCTAGATGATGGAAGTATTACAGCACTTAACTATGGATTTATGATACGAAATCTTATTTATGGTGTGATTGCCGCATCATTAATAACCGTGATTTATCTTTTAATCATTAAACATATTGCTCAAAACAATCAGAAGGAATATAAC
>CAYJBI010000049.1:0-9994 GCA_964368345.1 uncultured Mariniplasma sp.
CTATAGGTTATCTCCAAAATTTTTAGATTTAAATTTTCATTTAGAAATGCCTATTCTAACACCTGATTATCTTGCAAAGCATCTTTTTGAAATTGTTAAAAAAGTATGTGATCGCTTTGATTTTCATATATATAACGAAATGTTTGAAGATGTTCTACCCTTTAAAATGGATATTGTGTTAAAAGTCTTTGATATGGTAAAAAATGCGTATGTTTCTAAAAATCCGATATTATTATCGGATTATCACATGCTTTCAAAGGAAAAATTATCTGGAATCATGCGCTATCTAGATGATTTAGGTGAACTTCAAAAATACTATCTAGAACTTGAAACATATGTTCCTAAATATCATTTTTTAGTAACTGAAAAGAAAGATGTTGTTCTTGGAATTGAATGGAAAGAACATACTTTAACCGTATTTCCACCATATTTAGATTATTGTTTTTACCGTTTAGCTAACGAGATTAAAGTTATTAGTTATGAAGAGTTATTGCCTTTAATCGATAAGTATATAATTGATGTTCCTGGTTTTATAAAGGGAACAAAGGTAATTCCAAAGAAAACTGCAAAAAAAGTTTTTCGTATCATGAAAAAAACTAAATTTATGAAGATTAGTCATACCTTCCAAAAGGAAACTGTGAAGAAGCTATTAGACTAGAGGAGTATGACTTGTTAAAGAAAATTATAATTCAGCTTACAGGCTTTTTCATCTGTGCACTTGGAATTGTAGGCATCATTTACGCAAGACTTGGAGCATCTCCAATTGATGCTTTCAATTATTTCGTATCTACAACTACCCCACTGACATTAGGAACAGTAACTGTTTTATCTGGTTTTTTTGTTTCACTAATATGTTTTATCGTTGACAAAAAATGGTCAATCATATTCTCTATGTTGTTTTTGGTATCCGTTGGTATTTTTGTTGATGGATGGAAATTTATTTTTGATCTTATTCCGAGTATATGGTTAGAACAACTTTTAATTCGAATACCCTTAGCCATCATTAGTTTATTATTGATTGCTTTCGGAGTTTCAATGACTATCTCAACAGGATTGATGATGGCACCTTATGAACAACTTATGTTAATCATTGATCGAAAAATTCATCATTTAGGGTTATCAAAAATGATGATTGAAGGTACATTTTTGATATTTGCAGTCATGATGGGGATTTATACAAAACAATTATGGGATCAAGTCTTCGTGATGACAATTGTCATCGCTCTAGTTAATGGTCCATTAACACATATATTTGTAAATATAATAAAGAAAAGAAAGAAGGAAGAGATGTTGCATGAAACTAAATAAAATGATTGATCACACTAAGTTAGGTGCAAATGTTTCACTTGCTCAAATCAACCAATTGATTGATGAAGCAAAAACCTATGATTTTAAAAGTGTTTGTGTTAACCCAATATGGGTTAATTATGCAAAAGAAAGTTTAAGAAAAACTGATGTTTTGGTTTGTACAGTTATAGGATTTCCTCACGGAACACATCAACCTGAAGTTAAAGTTTATGAAGCAATTCAAGCAGTTAAAGATGGTGCTGATGAACTTGATATGGTAATCAATGTGTTTGCTTTAAAGAATTCTAACGATGCACTCATTGAAAAGGAAATTGAAGGAGTAGTTAAAGCTAGTGAAGGAAGAACGGTAAAAGTTATTCTTGAAACGTGTTACTTAACATCTGAAGAAATAGTAAGAGCATCTAAGATTGCAGTTAAAGCTGGTGCACATTTTGTTAAAACATCTACAGGTTTTGGAACATATGGAGCAAGAATTGAAGATGTTAAATTAATGAAAGATACAGTGAAAGATTTAGCAGAAGTTAAAGCGAGCGGTGGTGTTCGCACATATGAAGACGCGATGAAGATGATTGGTGTAGGTGCAACCCGCATTGGTACTTCTAATGGCGTTGATATCATAAATCAAAGGAGAGATAATCATGATTCCAACACCTCATATTGAGTGTAAAGACAAAGACTTAATTGCAAAAACAGTTTTAATGCCTGGTGACCCTTTAAGAGCAAAGTATATTGCAGAAAACTTTTTAACTAAGGTAGTACAGTTTAATACAGTGCGTAACATGTTTGGTTATACAGGATATTTTGGTAAAAAGAAAGTATCAGTCATGGGTTCAGGAATGGGCATGGCATCCATTGGTATTTATTCTTATGAATTATTCGCATTTTATGACGTTGAAAAGATTATTCGTATTGGTTCATGTGGCGCATATTCACCCGATTTGAAACTCTATGATGTACTTTTAGTTCAAGATGCTTTTAGTGAATCAAGCTATGCGAAAACCATGGGAATTTCTTCTCGTAAGATTCTTGCTGGATCGACTGCTCTTAATAACCGTATATTAAAAGCAAGTGAAAAAACAGGAATTCCTGTTCACTTAACACGCATTCATTCATCGGATGTATTTTATCGTATGAAGTCAGATGAGTATAAAGATATTCACGATAAATTTGGTGCGAAAGCTGTTGAAATGGAATCTTACGCGCTTTTTGCTAATGCGAAAGCACTTAAGAAAAAAGCAGCTTGTCTTCTAACAGTTTCAGATTCACTTGTTACACATGAAGCAACCACTGCAAAGGAACGCCAAGAAGCATTCACAAAAATGATGGAACTTGCGCTGAACAGCCTCTAATGATTCATATAAAAAATGATTTTAAGACCATCCAGATTGCACTCTACTTAGTTGATCTTGATGACTCTAGATATGCTTGCCATCGCTATTTATTACCTCGTTTATTAACATCTGCAACAGATAAAATTCAATCGAGACAATTGATGAATACAAAGATGGAAAATCTATATGGTGCTTATTTTAAAGCACGAACAGAACGGATGGGAAACCTGTCCGTTATTTCCCTTATATTAACAATTGTTGATCCTCATATCGTTAAAGATAATCATCTTTTACAAGAAGCTATTGAATTATTTGATGATGTTTTAAAAAATCATTCATCATTTAACCAAGATGTTTTTGATGATGAGAAACGGATGTTAATTGAACAGTGGGAAACATTAAAAGATAAAAAAAGACTTTATGCAAGAGAACGCTTTACAGAACTCTTCTTTAAGGGTGATTCATATGGTTACCCATTATCTGGAACACTCAAAGATATAAAGAGACTTAAAGTCGAAGATGTCTATGAGTATTATCGTCAGTCTTTAAATAAACAAGCTAAGTATGTGATTGTTAATGGTGCTGTTGAGAAAAGTGATCTCATTAAAATTGAGAATGTTTTAGGTCAAACGAGGCCAATTCAAGTACCTTTTGTGACTTTATTTAGAGCGCCAAAAGAAGTGAAGCATGTCGTTGAAGAAACGGTGATGCAACAAGCCATCATAAAAATGGGTTATATTCTTCCAGTCTATCGACATGATGCACTTTATGATGCAACGGTAATCTTAGATACGATTATTGGTGGATATCCAGAATCACGATTGTTTAAAGTTATTCGAGAAGAAGAAGGATTATGCTATGATATTTCTTCATCTTATGATTACTATAAAGGTGTTTTGATGATTTCTTCAGGTATCGATTTATCAAAAGTAAATCACGCATTAAAGCGTATTCATGAACTTATTGTTGACCTTATGGAAAATGGTGTTACACTTCTGGAACTTAATCATGCAAAAGCTTACTATATTCATCAAATCAAATCATCGCTCGATAGTCAATC
Source organism: uncultured Mariniplasma sp. (assembly GCA_964368345.1). GTDB lineage: Bacteria > Bacillota_I > Bacilli_A > Acholeplasmatales > Acholeplasmataceae > Peloplasma. The sequence continues at coordinate 3,700 of CAYJBI010000049.1, forward strand.
AACACTGACAAAGAGGGCTTTCGTAAGAGAAATGCTTGATTATCAAGAAAGTGTTGAAGAAAAACTGAACAAGATTTTGAATGTAACGATAGATGAAGTGAATATGGCTGCCAAGAAATTGGTTTTAGATACAACTTATGTTTTAAAAGGTGAAACACATGATTAAAAAAAACTATCCTGATTTCAATGAAAATGTTTATATAATTAAACTAAAGAATGGTATGCAAGTTCATGTTTTACCAAAAAATGACCCTTATTATTCAACTTATGTTGAATTATCTGTTCCTTTTGGTGCTTTAGATCTAAACTATAAAGTAAATGATCAAACATTTCAAACACCCTATGGAACTGCACATTTCCTTGAGCATAAGGTGTTTGCCATGCCAGATGGTGATGCATTTAGTGAGTTTTCAAAAATGGGTGTGGATGCTAATGCTATGACTTCCTACAATCAGACTTCCTATTTATTCATGGCAACTCAAAATGTAATGGAAGCATTAGATTATCTTTTAGAAATGATCGATACACCTTTTGTGACAGATGAAAATGTAACAAGCGAAAAAAGTATTATTGCTGAAGAATTAAAAATGTATTTAGATGATCCTAATGTTGTCATGAACAATACACTTATGGAAAACATGTATTTTAATCATCCGATTCGTTATGATATTGGAGGCACTCTTGATTCCATTATGGACATCACATCAGAAACACTCAATCACGTGTATGACTCTTTCTATCATCCATCTAATCGATTAGTCGTCATTGCAGGAAAAGTTGATTTAAAAGCTATTCAAGCGTATTTTCAAGCATATGATCTAAAATACCCTTTAAAACATGAAAAACCAAAAACGATTTATCCTAGAGAATTGAAAAGAATTCGGGTTAAACAAGTTTTAGAAACAAAAGACATGGGTATTTCAAAGATTATGCTCGGTTTCAAGCTTGTTCCTAAGAAACTTAAGACAAAAGAACAAATCAAGCGCGAAATGGCTATTACTATGATGACCAATCTATTACTTGGTTCTTCATCAACGATGTATGAGAAACTCATTAAAGATGGTTTAATCAATCAAAGTTTTTCTGTTTCAACTAATTTTGAAAAAAATGCTGAAAGTATTATACTGTTTGCAGAATCAAAGAAAATAACAACACTTAAACGTATTTTAGTTGAGTTTTTAACACATACAGGAATCAATGAACTCACGGAAGAAGCGTTTAAACGGTATCAAAAGGTTTACTTAGGACAGCTTATTTATGCACTTAACAATGTTGAGTATAAAGCATATCTTTATGGAAAATACTATCACATGGGAGCAAGCTTATTTGATGTTGTCGACTTACTTAAGGAAGTTACCTTAGAAGATCTCAAAAATTCATTCCATGAACTTCAAAAAAACAATCTTTCAATACTTATTCACAAAAAAGCCTAAAGAAGGCTTTTTTTATTTAAAAAGTCATTATTATGATTTATAGATGACAAAGTATATGAAGTTTTCTAAATGTAGATAAAAATTCTATTTACATGAAAATGAATTGAATGAATGTTCATTTGATTAAAAACAATATTGTCTTTATACTAACCATAAAAAGAGGTGAAAACATGTTGAATCAAGTGATACTTATTGGTCGTCTTGCACAAGATCCTGAATTAAAATCATTAGATGACGGAAGAAAGGTATGTTATATTAATGTCGCTGTTCAGCGTCCATTTAAGAATATGGATGGGAATTATGACACAGATTTCTTTAGGGTAACTGTATGGGAAGGATTAGCAACTGCGATTGAATCCTATGCGAGTAAAGGAGTTATGGTTGCAATTAAAGCAAGATTACAAACTTGGAAATATGAAACAAGTGATGAAAAAAAGTTAACCATGATTGAAGTTATTGCAGAAAGAATTACCTATCTTTCACATTCAAGTAAATCAGAAATCAAAGAAAATGAAGAAAGTTCAGAAAAATGAACTTTTTTTATTGACACAGCATACTATGCAATGTATAATATTTGTGAATTGCAAGTATACGAGGTGACATATGAGAGAACAGGTTAAAAAAGGTGTCCTTGAAATATTTGTTTTAGCAATGTTGACAAAAGGGGATTCATACGGATATAAAATCGTGAGTGACTTATCAGAGTACATGGAGATTAGTGAATCGACATTGTATCCGATTTTAAGGCGTTTAGAAAAAGTCAATGAACTTAAAACGTATAATGTACTATTTCAAGGAAGAAACAGAAAGTATTATCAAGTTACACCTCTAGGTAAAAAACATATTGATGAATTTCTTAAAGAGTGGGAAGATATACGGATCATTTATCAGATCCTTATGAAATGAGGCAAAAAGAATGAATGCATGGTTGAAAGAATTAGAAAAAGCATTAAAGAAGAAGTTCTATGATGAAGAAGTTAAAGACATCATTAGTTATTATGAAGAAATCATTAATGACAGATTATCTAGTGGAGAATCGATAGATCACATATTATCAGGATATGATATTCATAAAATCCTTAAAGATATGACACCTGAGATTTTGATGAAAAGAGAAAATAAGTCGTATGTTCAAGTTTCAAAATCAACAAAACAACTTCTTATCTTGTTATTAGGGACACCGCTTTTATTACCACTTGGAATATTTTATGTATCCATTTTGATTTTCATATTTTCAATGATTATTGTTGCTTGGGTTGTACTATTTTCAAGTTTTGTAGGTTTTGGAGCATTTGTTATTGATATGTTTCAATCAGGGTTATCCTTGCCTAATACACTTGGAGCATTAGGGATGGGATTGATGGTATTTGGGTTAATGACGCTGATATCAATTTCGTTATATCAATTGATGGTGATTACTTGGAAAAAATTAATCTTTTGGTTTTCTAAACTTGCACATAGAAGGGGTGAACAAAAGTGAAGATATTTACAAAAATTTTAGGTATTATTATTTTATTAGGTTTGGTGATGGCAGTTGCTGCATTTTTTATGGGGCTAGATGTCAACAATTTAAAGGGGTTCTTTACAGATGAAGAAGCATATGGACAAATGCTAACCAAAACAACTGATAAAACATTTGATGAGATTATTGTTAATTTAGATACGAGAAATATTATCGTTAATTTCGTTTCAGAAGATGAGGTCAGTATCACATATTATGCACACGAAAGTAAAGATACATGGACATTCGATGATACAGTAGCTGGTCGTTATGAAATTACACAGAAAGAAAAGTTTAAACTCTTCAATTTCAATTATAAATACACACCAGAAAATGTTAGAACTGTCAATATCAATATTCCTGATACTTGGGTTATAGACTTTGATTTAGATACTGATACAGGTCACGTAAGAATGGAATTTGATGGTACAAAAGAAGTTGGTGATCTTAAATTATATTCTAATACTGGAAGCATTTATGTTAAAAATGTTGATGCACAAAGTTTAGATCTAAAAACAGATACGGGTGGAGTATTTGTTTCAGATGCAATAGTTGATGGTAATCTGCTTTTGGATTCAGATACGGGAAGTACATCTTTAACGAATGTGAAAGGTGGACAAATGACATTATCAACAGATACAGGGTACGCAAAACTTACGAATGTAGAAGGAGTCTCATTAAACGTAGATGTTGATACCGGTTATGTATTAATCAGTGATTCAACATTTACTCAAGATATATTTATTCGATCTTCAACAGGAAATGTAACCATTAATGATTCAGAAGCTCTTTCATTTGATATAAAAACATCAACTGGTGATGTAAAGATGAATCATGATGATATTAGTGAATATCGCTATGATCTAAAAACTGATACAGGAACAATTCGCATCGAATCTGCAAATCAGGGAAATCGTCATTCAACCACGATAGGATCAATATTCGTTAAAATTGATGTTGATACTGGAGATATTCGTATTAACTCATAAGGTCTTTAATCATACTTTATTTAATAAATAAAAACAAAAAAGATTGACTTCCTTGGAGTCAGTTTTTTTTTGTGCTACAATAAAAAGAGGAGATGATAATATGAAAATAAATTTTAAAGAAGAAGTTTTAAAACGTAAGGATCAACTCATTCTTGATTTACAAAAATTGATACAAATAAATTCTGAACTTACAACATTCGATCCCAATCGAAAAAATGCGCCTTTTGGTGAAGGTACTGAAGAAGCGCTTGACTTTATGTTAGATTTAGGAGAAAGAGAAGGTTTTCAAACAGTCAACCTCGAAGGATATGCAGGACATATCGAATATGGTAACCAAAAAGATTTTGTCGGCATTATCGGTCACCTTGATGTTGTCCCAGCAGGTAATGATTGGACATATCCACCCTATGGTGCAGAAATACATAATGGTAAGATGTATGGTCGTGGAACTGAAGATGACAAAGGACCAACGATTGCTGCATATTATGCATTAAAAATTCTAAAAGAACTAAATGTTCCGCTCAGTAAACGTGTTAAATTGATACTTGGTAATGATGAAGAAACTGCATGGCGCTGCGTAAGACATTATTTTAGTGTCTATCCTGAAGCACCAGTATCTGGATTTATTCCTGATGCTGATTTCCCTTTGATCTATGCAGAAAAAGGAATTTCAAGAATTTTTGTTGATGGCAAAATGGATGCAAAAGATGTGATAGAACTACACGGTGGCTTTAGAGATAATATGGTTCCTGATTATGCATCAGCAATCCTAGAAAACAATCATGATTATTCCAAATCGTTCGAAAAATTCTTAAAAGATAATAACTACGAAGGTTCTGCAGATCTCAAACAAGGAAAACACTATTTAAAAGTGGTTGGTAAAAGTGCTCATGGGTCAACTCCTCAATTTGGAGAAAACGCAATTGACCGTATGATGTCTTATCTTTTAAGTGAAAAACTTGGTGGACATATGCTTCTAGCTTATGAGAAACTACTACTTAATGATTACTTAGGTGAAAAACTTGGTGTTTCATATGAAGATGAAGAAATGGGAGAATTGACGAATAATGTGGGTGTTTTTATTGGTAAAGACGGACATTATCAAATACATCTCAATTTAAGATATCCAAATCATGTTGATTTTGATGGGGTTACTAAAAAATTACAAAGTGAGTTTAGTCAATTTCATGCTGAAGTTGTTGTTGATAAGCATCAACTCCTACTTTATAAAGATCCCAATTCCGAACTTGTGAAGACATTGATGGATGTTTATAAAAAGCATACCAATGACAAGGAAGCTAAGCCAATTAATATTGGTGGAGGAACTTTTGCAAGAGCAATGCCAAATTGTGTAGCATTTGGTCCACATTTCCTTGATAAACCTACATTTATTCATCAAAAAAATGAATTTATTGGAATTGATGATTTAATTCTTGCAACAATCATATATACCGAAGCATTATACGAACTCGCTAAGTAGGAGGTTCATATGAAACCTTATTTAGATTTGTGTCAACATGTCATGGATCATGGCATGATGAAAATGGATAGTACGAAAACAGGAACCAAAAGTGTATTTGGTTATCAAATGCGTTTTGATCTTAATGAAGGTTTTCCCTTGCTTACAACAAAAAAAGTTCATCTAAAATCCATTATTCATGAACTTTTATGGTTTATTAAAGGGGATACGAATATTAAGTATCTTGTTGATAATGATGTAAAAATATGGAATGAATGGCCTTATGAGGCGTTCAAAAAATCTAAGGACTATCATGGTGAAACTATGGATGAGTATATTCTGAAAATCAAAAATGATTCAGAATTCGCAAAAACCTATGGTGACTTAGGTCCTGTTTATGGAGCTCAATGGCGGAATTTTAATGGTGTTGATCAGCTTCAGTTTATTCTTGATGAGATTAAAAACAATCCACATTCCAGAAGAATGATTCTTTCAGCTTGGAATCCTGCCGAAATAAAACATATGGCCCTTCCACCTTGTCATACTTTGATTCAATTTTACGTTGTTAATGATACACTTTCCTTACAACTTTATCAACGAAGTGCAGACATATTTTTAGGTGTTCCTTTTAATATTGCAAGTTATGCTTTACTTTTAATGATGGTTGCTCAGGTTACCGGTTTTGAGGTTGGCGAGTTTGTTCATACATTAGGTGATGCACATATTTATAGTAATCACTTTGAGCAAATTGAATTACAATTATCAAGAGAACCTAGACCAAGACCAACAGTCACTTTAAATAAAGAAATTAAATCACTGTTTGATTTTACTTTTGATGATATTATATTATCTGATTATCATCCACATCCACGAATCAAAGGTAAGGTGGCTGTATGATTCAAATGATATGGGC
>CAYJBI010000050.1:0-9983 GCA_964368345.1 uncultured Mariniplasma sp.
GACAAGTGCATATGTAAAGCATGCAACAGATGGCCAAGTCACTTCAGTCACCTTGATAAGATTCAGTAAACCAGGAACTAATCCAATAATCGTAATAATAATTAAACTAGAGAAATAATCAAACCATTTCTTTTTATTAAAAACAATGAGTGTTGTTATCAGTAAGATATTAAGCATAACAGCAAATGGAAAGACATAATCTAAAGCCCATTGATGATCTCTAATCGCTAATCCGATGAGAATAACTGCTCCTGCGGTAACAATGATACTTTTTGTGAACTTCGATGTCCAAACAGTTGGGACCGTGAGAAGAATGAACATGATGACTGCGTAGAGATTGGTTATAGAGACAACAAGGGACCAAGATAACGGAAGACCATCTAGAAAATCTATATAGAGTGTTACTAGTACTGAAATGATATTAATAAAGATAAATAGACGTTGGAAGAAACGAGAAGCTCTTCTTTTTTTATTTTCAGTAAATTTATAGGTTTCAACTGTATTATCTTCTTTATCAAGATCACCATTACAAAGCATGCAATGTTCAAGTGTTGTGTCATAGTGCACATGGCAGGATTTACAATATTTCATCGTAGCCCTCCTTATAATTCGTATCAAGTGTCACATCTAAACCTTGACTAACTAAGAACTGAACGATATGATTCATAATCGAAAGATCTTTTAAAGGTGAACTCATGATAATATTTGTATGAGATTTTAAAGAAATAAGCGTCATAGCAATGCCATAACCAGCATTAACAAAATCTGCATCAAGAATTCTTGATTCTAAACTTGTTGGAAGATCTACAACCCCTAAATTAGATATAGAACAACTTGAGATGGATTCACCTAAAATATTATATCCGATTTTGAATGCAATAGTTTTCAAGACTAAAGGTAATACCCGAATCATTAAATTCTTTTCAAAACCAACAAGTGAACTAATACGTGATTGTAGTTTTTCCTTATCTAATTGATCTTTAAACTGTTCTTTAGTCAGTTCAAGCATATTTTCAAACGTCCAATCTGTGCGTTTTGCATCATATGTCCCTTTAATATATAAACTGAAGTTACGAAGTGTAATGGAATCAAAATAAGGTCTTAAATTAACAGGGATAAAAATCTTTAATGGTTTTTTACCGCCAGTAAAGTCAACAGTTTCAGAATAAATAGCATGAGCTAACATCGCTGTAACAAATTGTGTTACTGTACACTGATATTTTGTTTTAACAAGTGTTAATAACGATTTTGTATCCATCCGTGCTTTAAGCATTAAAACCCAATGATTATCAAAGCGTTCACCCTCAAGATGATAAGCTTTCTCTTCTTGCAAATTACGTTTTTTTGCTCGATCATAGTTTGAAACAAAATTATCTTCGCTTTCTTTTCTAGAATAAGGCTTTTCAGATAAAACTTTTCCTTCATGATCAATTTTAAATCCTCTAAGTCGATAATAGTTGTAAACGATTGATTTTAAGAAGTGCATAGCACCTGTTCCATCACTAATCGCGTGGAATGTTTCAAGTGTTACCTTATTATCAAGATAATAAACTTTAAACATATAACCATGATTACGAAAGGCTTTGAAGTATTTACAGACTTGATCTGGTTCCTCTTCAACTTCGAAATGTTTGGTATTCGATGCAAAATAATTCCAAAAAAGACCGTTTTTCAATTGTACGGCAAACGTTTCAAAACGCGGAAGAACCTTATTCACAGCTTCTTCAAGAAGTGTACTATCAATGGTCTCGTCTAGATAAAAAGAGAGTCGAAAGACGTTACTTCGCTCGTCTTGCGACACAGCAGGAAAGATTTTTCCGGCATTATCAAGTTTGTACCAATATTTTTGTTTTTTCAATGACATCACCTGTTGATGACACGCGTTGTATTCTGTGTCACTTTTTATTATACCTTATTTTACTATATCTCGAAGTATTTTCGACATAATCACATAATATATTTCGAATTCGAAGCATATTGGTTGAGTCTAAATGTCAATACACATATAATGGTTATGAAGGATGTGAAAATATGAAACCACTCAATGGAATGCATCATGTCACTGCAATAACAAGTAGTGCAGAAAAAATTTATGATTTTTTTACACATATATTAGGAGTTCGTCTCGTAAAAAAAACTGTTAATCAAGATGATATTCAAACGTATCATTTATTTTTTGCTGATGATCTTGGAAGTCCAGGTACCGATATGACTTTTTTTGATTTTCCAGGAACAGTCAAAGCACAAAAGGGAACTAATGAAATTTCTAAGACTTCATTTCGTGTAACTTCTGATTTAGCTTTAAACTATTGGAAGAAAAGATTTCAAAAATATAAGGTTAAGCATCAAAATATAGTTGAACTTTTCGGTATTAAAACTCTTGAGTTTAATGATTTTGATGACCAAGAATATGTACTTATCTCCGATGAGAATCAACATGGTGTAAAACCAGGTATTCCGTGGCAAAAAGGGCCGATACCATTTGAGTATGCCATTATCGGTTTGGGACCTGTTTTTTTTAGAGTGAGTCACCCAGATCATTTTGATCATATTTTGACTCAAAAACTAACATTTACCAAAACACATGAAGAAAATCAATTTGCACGTTATCAGACAGGACTAGGCGGAAATGGGGGAAGTGTTATTGTTGAAGTCAGTACGAATCTACCTCAAGCAAGACAAGGATATGGTGCTATACACCATGTGGCGTTTTCAGTTGATGATGAAAATGATATCATGGAATGGATTAAAAGACTAAACCATATGCAGATAGGACATTCAGGATATGTTGATCGTTTTTATTTTCGTTCTCTCTATACAAGATTATATCCTGGTATACTCTTTGAATTTGCCACTGAAGGACCAGGGTTTATCGACGATGAAGAATCTTATGAGACGCTTGGAGAAAAATTAGCATTACCTCCTAAATTTAGAAATCAAAGAGAAAAAATTGAAAAATTGGTTCGTCATATCGACACAAAACGAAGTGATAAGGTTTATAATAAAGAGTATATGGATGAAGTTGGTGAATGATATGAAGCATAAGGATGAATATTTAAAATTAACGACCGTCTTATTCCGTACGATGCAAAATGTCGAATCTGTGATTCGATCAGACATTCAATCATATCAGCTTAACACCTCCGAGTTCGGTACCTTAGAACTCCTTTATCATCGTGGAGCTCAACCCATGCAATCCATGGCTTCTCGTCTTTTAATGGCAAATAGTTCGATGACATATGTCATCGATAAACTGGAAAAAAGAGGATTTATTGTTCGTAAACAAGACAAAATAGATAAACGAATGATTAAAGTTGAATTAACATCAGATGGAACTCTCTTTTTTGAAAGCATTTTTCCACATCATGTTGAAACATTAAAAAATATATATGCAGATTTAAATGAAGATGAATTAAAAATATTGATTGAAACACTAAAAAAAGTGGGATATAAAGCAAAAGAATTTCAGGGAGGCAAATGATGAAACATGTTTATGAACATGGAACAAATGATCAAACCATTATTTTGTTACATGGTACTGGTGGAAATGAGTATGATTTAATTCCTTTAGGGAAACATATCGATTCACACGCAAATATTTTATCGATTAGAGGAAACGTCCAGGAGTATGGGATGCCTCGATTTTTTAAACGTTTAGCAATGGGAGTGTTTGATTTAGAGTCTTTAGCAGAAGAAACAGAAAATCTTTATCAGTTTATTCAAGAATCAGCGGTTAACTATCGTTTTTCATTAGAAAAAACAACGGTCATTGGATATTCAAATGGTGCAAATATCACTTCATCTATGATGTTAAGCTATGATAGACCATTTAAAAATGCTATCTTATTACGTCCGATGGTCCCCAGAAGAGACCAAGAAATCAATTCTTTAAAAGAAATGAATCTTTTAATAATCTCAGGAAAACATGATCAAAGCATCCATTTAGATGAACCTGAAGAGTTAAAAACAATGTTTCTAAATCGCTATGCAAATGTTGAATTATTATGGTTAGATGCAGGTCATCAACTGACGCACGATGAATTGGAAAGTGCAAAGAAATGGTATCATCAGATTACATCTTAATCATCGAGGTGTTTTATGATCTATGAAATCTCTAAAAATGAATTTGATTCGTTTATTAAATCATACGTGAAATCAATTAAACCACTAGTTTTTACAAGAATTCCTTCAAAAGAGAAGAAAAAGTATATCATGCTTTTGATAATTATTCATGCGTTTGAATATCAAAAATCATATACTGAAAAAGAAGTTAATGATATCTTGAAACCGTGTGTTGATGATTATGTTATGATTAGAAGATATTTAGTCGATTACAGATTTCTAGATAGAGAAACAGATGGTTCTAACTATAGATTGGCCAAAGATTTAAAAGATTTTCAAATGTTTGATTATCATCATATCACTTATAAATAAAAAATCGGGAATAATTATTATTCTCCCGATTTTTTCTTCATAGGATTTAAACCTTGTATAAATGCTTTAATGCCTATTTTTTTAACACGATTACTATTTGCTAACCACTGAACTGTATCTTTTAATGTTTCTTCAATAGGTCTTACTGAATATTGAAATGAGTTTACTGCTTTTTGATGACTGAATAATGCATTTGAATTTAGTGTATAAAGTGAGTATTTAGAATAAATTGGGGGTAACTTCCGAAGACGGTAATAGATTTCAGCAAATGGTACAGCCATTTTAGCAAACCAAGTGGGAAGAACATGGATTTTGTGTTTACGACCTGAGAAAACACGAAGCATCTCAAACAAATCAGCTAATGTGATGTATGTTCCAGATAAAATATAGCATTCACCGATTTTTGAATCAGTTGCAGCTTTAATGATACCAAGTGCAACATCTCTAACATCAACAAAGTCATATGCACCTTTTACACGAGATGTTAAATAACCATTGAGATAATCTTCAATCATCATGGTCAAATGTCCGTGCCCGCAATCATCAGGTCCAATAATTCCTGAGGGATGAATGATGATTGCTGGAAAACCTGATTTTATAGATTCCATTACGTATTTTGACGCTTTAGCTTTTGATTTCGCATAAACACCAATAACATGGTTCTCAGAGAAAAGATTTACTTCAGTGATTATTTCACCATGCGCTAATTCTGGAATCGCATGAACAGAAGAAACATGAATAAATTTTCCAAATTTAGCTTGTTTAGCACATTCTACGACATTGATTGTTCCACCAACATTGACCTTTTCGATAAGTGGATTTTTTTTATTAGTTATTGAAACAATTCCAGCTGTATGAATAAATATGATATCTCGAGGCTGAAAAAGAGTAGTAGAAATATCGAAAAATGGAATAAGTGAAGAAATATCAGTTACATCACCAAAATAGACATCAACACCTAAATCAGTTAATCGTTTTGATGAATCTTTTGGAAGTATAAGTCCCCTAACATGTTTTGCTTGTTTTCTCAAAAAATAACAAATAGTGTAACCTAAATGTCCATTAGCACCTGTAACAAGATAAAGCTTATCCATCATATCACTTCCTTCAACTTTAACTTATAGCTAATTTTTAAAAAAAGCAAGTGTTTTAGTGATAGTGGTAAATCATGTGAAAAATATGTTTTTTAGTTTATGCTCATATTGAAATTTATCTTGTACACCCTATGGTTTTCATATATAATTAAATTAATCACAAAAACAGAAAGAAAAAGAAAATGGTAGAAATTGTAGAACTATCAAAAACTGAATATAAGGACTATAAACTTGAATATGAGTATGTGAGTAAGTATTATTATCATATTTCAATCAAAAAAAAGAAAGAAATCAAAATGATTATTAAAAAGAAAAGATTTCCTAGAAAACAAGAAAAGAAATTTACAGATTTCTTGTTTCAATCGTATGTTGAAGAACCTCAAGTTTATGGTATTTTTGAAAAGAAAAAGTTAGTCGGTATTATTGAGGGTTCTATAGAGACATGGAATAATCGTTATCGTATATGGAATTTTCTTATAGATAAGAAATATCGCCGTGATGGATATGGAACACAGTTATTTCAGTACATGCTTTCAAAAGCAAAAGAAATGAAAGCACGTGCTTTAGTTTTAGAGTGTCAAAGTTGTAATGAACCTGCAATCGCGTTTTACTTAAAGCAAAACATGCATTTCATTGGTCTCGATACGATGGCTTATTCAAATCATGATATCGATAAAAAAGAAGTACGTATAGAAATGGGATTAAGACTAGATTAATTACATGAGGGATTATGGAAAGACTATGGACTAAGAATTTCTCTATTCTAACAATTGGATCATTCATTTCGGCACTTGGGAGTTCTGCTGCAAGTATCGCTTTTGGTATTCTAATTTATGAGCGAACAGGATCACCATTAACCTTGGCAATATTTACTATTGCTAATATCATCCCAAAAATTCTGACAGGATTTCTTGTTGGTCCTTATATTGATAGGCATTCAAGAAAAAAAGTGATTTTTAGTTTAGACTACGTTTCAGCAGTCTTTTTTTTATCAATCGGAATCGTTTTATTTACCGGTTTTTTTGACGTTCTGATTTTTACTATTTTAGCAAGTTTATTTGGTATCATTGATACGATTTATCAACTAGCTTTTATGAGTATATTTCCAGAAGTTATTACACAAAAGAATCATTCAAAAGCATATTCACTTGCGAGCCTTATATGGCCTTTATCCGCAGCGATGATGGCGCCCATTGCAGCGTTTTTAATTGAGAATTTTGTTTTTGGTGTGGCTATTTTAATGTGCATTAATGCAGTCACACATTTTACTGCAGCAAGTGTAGAAATAGCTATCAAAATTGAGGAAAAACTGAATATCAAGAAGACATCAGGTTTACAATTTATCACAGATTTAAAAGAAGGTTTTCATTATTATAAACTAGAAAAAGGAATATTTGGAATTGCCATTTTATTTGCTTGTTTTAGTTTTGTTTATGCATCTCATGATTTATTAAGAATGCCATTTTTTGTATCTCACGATACGTATACATTACAACATTTTTCTTTTTTAGTTACTGCTTCATCGATTGGAAGAATTACAGGTGGCATCGTTCATTATGTTTTTAAATATCCAGCACATAAAAGATTTTTAATTGCTATTACTGTTTATTTATCAGTTGAATTTCTATCTGCATCTATGCTTTATATGCCATATGTCGTTATGATTACATTTAGTTTTATCGTCGGATTGTTATCAGTAACATCATATAACATTCGAATGACTGCAATGCAAGTATATATTAAAACTGAATTGCGTGGGCGTGTAAATGCAACTCAAAATCTATTGTGGAATCTAGGAGCCATCGTCGGAGCATTAGTTACTGGAATAGTTGCTGAATTTACAATTTTAGATTATCGGTTCATCATGTTACTTGCTGCAATAGTATCAATCAGTGCCATATGTCTTGTTCCATTACGGATGAGTCATGAGTTTAAAAAGATATATAATGCAGAATTATAAAAAAAAGGTTTCTAGAACCTTTATTTTACTTTAAGCGTAATACATTTAAGATAGAGAGATTCATCAGAACCAAATAATGCAGGATGATCTTTGCCTTGAATTCTAAACTCAATCATTTGTGTCATTCTTTTTGAATCATTTGATGCTTCTAATAACATTTCCATAAAAAGAGCAGGTGTCATGTAATGAGAACAAGAACAACTGATGAGGTATCCATCAGGGTTAATTATTTTTAATGCTTGTAAATTTATCTCTTTATAGCCTTGATAGGCTTTTTTTATGTCATCTTGTTTTTTGGCAAATGCTGGTGGATCTAAAACAACAACATCAAAAGTTTTTTGGTTTTTCTGATAATTCCTTAATGACTCAAAGACATCTTCTTTAATAGCAACAACGTTTGTTAGTTTATTAATTTTCGCATTATGTTGAATCTGTAAAACTGCATGTTCTGAGATATCGAGGCATGTAACTTCTTTAGCACCATGATAAGCTGCATGTAATCCAAAACCACCGATGTGGGAGAAGCAATCAAGGACTGTTTTATTCTTTACATAAGGTTTAATCGCATTATGGTTATCTGCTTGGTCAAGAAATGAACCAGTTTTTTGTCCGTTAATGATATCAATAGCCATTAAAAGATTATTCTCTTTGATTAAAACTGATTCTGGAACTTCACCATAGATAACACCTTTAAATAAGTCTAATCCTTCTTTTTTTCTTACAGGCACATCACTTCGTTCAAAGATACCTTTTGGGTTAAAGATTTGAACAAGCAAACGTACAAACATCTCTCTTCTTAAAGCAATACCTAATGATAAAATTTGTATGGATAAATAATCACCATATTTATCAACGATAAAACCAGGTATTCCATCAGCTTCACCAAATAAAACGCGATAGCTATTTTCATAACCTAAATCTAATCTTGATTGATTCGATTTTTTAATAATATTCAGAAAAAATTCTTCGTCAATAACTTCATCTTCAATTCGTGAAAGAATACGCACAAAAATCTTAGATGTTGTGTTCAAGAAGCCTTTTCCAATAAATTCTCTTTTTGAACTATAGGCATAGGCAATTTCACCACTTTGAATGTTTCCTTCAATTCGATCAATTTCATTGTTATATACCCAAGGATGTCCTTGTTGAATTCTAAGTTCCTCTTTAGGTTTTAGTATCAGTTTACACGGATTTATCATATCATCAACTCCCGTTTCATTATATCAAAAAATAATAAAAAAATGACATAGATGAACCCATGTCATTTCGCTTGTGATTTTCTGTAATGCTCAATAACAAATTCTGAAAAATTGATATTGAAATCACGATTAATCATGTTTGTAAACTTTTCGGTTTTTTTCTGATTTCCATCTAAGTGTAACGTGACGAAGCACTTCATGAGCATATACTCGTAATTATCAAGATCACCTAATCGGTAGTAGGCAAGAGCAAGAAAATAGTAGAAGTATTCTAAGAGATAAAAATTTTTAAGTCGCATGCTGTAGTCTACACCAAGTTTACAGTAGTGGATAACATCTGAAAATGACTTGTTTGCTCCTGAGTATTTAGCTAATCTAAATAACACAAGTTGATATGCTTGGTTAACACTTGAACCAAGAACAATGGAAGAATCTGATAGTACATCTTTAAGCTTAGTTGCTATCAGTTGTTTATCATCGTTTTTAGGGTCTAAGTCAAGAAGTGATGTCATAATGAACATTTCTGTTAAAGTAAAAATGGTTTGTTTTTTAATTTTTTCAAAGTCAATCAGTTGTTTTGTAGCATCAGTAGCAACTTCAGGCGTCATCTTTTGGTTCATAAAATCGTATAGGATAACACTGTGTTCATAGACTTGACGATTTTCACTATCAAGGAAAATCTTATTTTTATAGAGCGCTCTTAATCGATTGATTTCTTCATGATTATTATAAACAACAAAGTTATAGAAAGCATCCACATCTTTTGATTCTTGAATACGTGCCGTTTCCAATTCTCTGATTAAATTAATCGTCTGTATACCAAGACGATCGCAAAGTTGATCAATGACCTGAAAAGGAATATCAGATTCACCACTTAAGTATCTTCGGTATTGTCTAAGTGACGTTATTCCGTTGGTAAATAATTCTTGTGAAATGTTGCGAGCGGTACGAATTCTCTCTAAATAATTGCTTAACTCCTTTGATTTCACCATTTTCACCTCATTTTCATTGTCTTGATGTACGAATAGGGCGTATACGCCCTGTTTTTTTGCCCTAATTGATAATACAATTAGGGAAAAGGGAGGCAGTTGCCATGAAAAAATTATTTGTCGTTGTATCAGTTTTAGTTGTCGCTTTTATCTCAATTATTGGATTTGGTTATTTTACGAATAACGGATTTAGCCGTATTTCTTTAGACTTTGAAGATGCAGGATTCCCAGAAATGATTCGCATTGATTTTGAAGATGCAGGTTTTCCAGAAATGATTTGCATTGATTTTGAAGATGCAGGATTCCC
>CAYJBI010000051.1:0-9944 GCA_964368345.1 uncultured Mariniplasma sp.
TGAACCGATGATCAGGCAGTTGCAGTGCCTTGCCTTACCACTTGGCTATGAGGCCTTAACATGCTATATCATTATATCTTTTTACAGGACTAAAAGTCAACCATAATCCTACGTTTTTTTTATATGATCCAACCATAGATCAAGATACTCATTAACTAGTAGAAAAGTCTCATCGAAATTACCACTATAATAAGGATCAGGGACATCTTCTCCTTTAGTTAATGGATTTATATCTCTAAATAAGTGTATTTTGTAGTTATAGGTTTTGGTTAATCTTTTCAAATCAGCAACATTTTCTTTATCCATACCCATTATATAATCAAAAGTTTCAAAATCTGATTGTGATATTCTTTGTGCTTTCTTTTGAGTTAATTCTGCTTTTTCTCTTCTAAGAATCCTCTGAGTTTTTTCATGAGGGCTTCTTCCTATTTCATATGATGAGGTTGCTCTTGATTCAACAAGTATCTTTTTATTAAGTCCTAAATCTTTAATCTTTTTATTCATAAGACCTTCAGCCATGGGTGATCTACAAATATTTCCCAAACAAACAAATAAGATCTTTTTCATACGTCACCTCTTCTTTATCTATCATATCATAAACGACATAAATATGTGAAATTAGCACTTAATTGTTGACAGTGCCAATAACTTGATTTATAATGTAATTGGCAATCAACTATAAAGACTGCCAGGGAGGTATATGATGAACTTTACACAAATGGATGATTATTCGAAAGATCCAAAAATACTTGAAAAGTTTGGTAGAAATATTGTTGAATCAGTCAAAGAAGGAAAGATTGATCCTGTCATAGGTCGTGAAGAAGAGATTAGACGTGTCATTAAAATACTATCAAGAAAAACAAAAAATAATCCTGTTTTGATAGGCGAACCTGGAGTAGGTAAAACTGCGATTGTTGAAGGTTTAGCAAGACGAATCGTTGATAAGGATGTACCTATTGGTCTGCAAAATAAGATGATTTATGAACTCGATTTAGCTGCACTAGTTGCTGGAGCTAAATTTAGAGGTGAGTTTGAAGAAAGATTAAAAGCTGTTTTAAATAAGATTAAAGAATCTAATGGTGAAATCATTCTTTTCATAGATGAACTTCATAACATTGTAGGAGCAGGAAGAGCAGATGGTGCAATGGATGCCTCAAATATGTTAAAACCTATGTTAGCTAGAGGTGAATTACACTGTGTTGGTGCAACCACACTCAATGAATATAGAAAATACATAGAAAAAGATTCTGCTTTAGAAAGAAGATTTCAAAAAGTTGTTATAGATGAACCTACTGTATCTGATACTGTCAGTATTCTAAGAGGTTTGAAATCTCGATTTGAAGCACATCATGGTGTACATATCTCAGATTTAGCAATTATCGCTGCAGCAACACTATCTAATCGTTATATCTCAGACCGTTTTTTACCTGATAAAGCCATTGATTTAATCGATGAAGCTTGTGCTTCTATTCGTCTAGAAATAGATTCAATGCCTGTAGAACTCGATCATGTCTTAAGACGCTTGATGCAGCTTGAAATTGAAAAAACTGCTCTTGATAAAGAAACAGATCCTATTTCTAAAGATCGATTGATGAGAATAAAAACTGAAATTTCAGATTTAAAGAAGAATGAATCTACATTAAGAAAACAATGGGAAAAAGAAAAAAATCAAATCAATGAAATTAAAACAAGAAAAAATGACCTTGAGAAAATGAGAAACGATCTTCAAAATGCATTCAACGCAAATGATTATCAAAAAGCTGCTGAGCTTCAATATAGCAAGATTCCTGACTTAGAGAGACAAATTCAAAATTTGACTGAAGAAACACAAAAAGAAGGGAAACTTCTAACTGAAGTGGTAACTGAAGAATCTATTGCAGAAATCGTTTCTAAGTGGACACAAATCCCAGTATCTAAACTTATGTCAGGCGACAAGGAAAAACTGTTACATCTTGAAGAAACACTAAAAAAACGGGTGATTGGTCAAGACCATGCATTAAGATTAATTAGTGATGCGATTATTAGACAACGTGCAGGCATTAAAGATGAAAATAGGCCTATAGGTTCTTTCTTGTTCTTGGGTCCAACCGGTGTAGGTAAAACCGAAGTTGCAAGATCACTTGCGGAAGCCTTATTTGATAGTGAACACCAAATCGTTAGAATTGATATGAGTGAATATATGGAATCATTTAGCGTATCAAGATTGATTGGTTCTCCTCCTGGATATGTGGGATATGATGAAGGTGGACAGCTAACCGAAGCTGTTAGAAGAAAACCCTATTCAATCATCCTTTTTGATGAAGTTGAAAAAGCTCATCCTGAAGTATTTAATATTCTACTTCAAATCCTAGAAGACGGCAGGTTAACAGATAGTCAGGGAAGAACGGTTGATTTTAAAAATACAATCATTATTTTGACTTCTAATATTGGTAGCGAATATTTGCTTAGTTATGAACCTTCAGCACAAAATGAAGTTATGAAACTTGTTAAATCTAAGTTTAAACCAGAATTCATAAATCGAATTGATGAAATCATCATCTTTAATGCACTATCCTTAAAGATTCAAATTGAAATCGCTAAAAAGATGTTATCTGATTTAGAAAGTAGATTGAGTGATAAAAATATTTTGATTAAACTTGATGAAGACGTTCAAAAATATGTGATAAAACATGGTTTTAATGATGAATATGGTGCTAGACCATTAAAACGTTTCATTCAAAGAAATATTGAAACACTGATTGCATCTAAAATGATTGAAGGTACCATTATCCCTCAAAACCATTATCAAATTGTTGTTAAAGATGATCAATTAGAACTTATAGAAAGATAAAAGTTAAAGGCGCTAACATGCGCCTTTATTGATTATTTTTCATCCATATGTTGTAAATGATAAAACCTATTACAAGTACCCCTAAACCAATCATTGAAGGCACAAAACTTTCAATTAAAGTAGCAACAAGTAATCCAAGTAAACCAATGATAGCGAATATAGGAATAAATGGGTAACCTGGTATACGATAAGGTCTTTCCATCTGTGGATATTTTTTTCTGAAAATGAAGACACTCACAAAAATAAGTGTATTAAATATGAGTCCGCCCATAACAACAAAGGTGAGTAGTTCTCTTACATTAAAAATAAGTAATAAAACTGCCATAGCACTTGATGCAATTAAAGAAATTATGGGTGTTTTGTATTTATGATGAACTTGTGCAAATGGTTTTAAAAAAGTTCCATCTTGTGCCATTGCGTAGTAGATTCGAGGAAAAACCATAATACTTCCATTCAGTGCTCCAACAATCGATATCATTACCGAAACTAAAACTATGGTCATACCTATGTTTCCAAATTTTGACATCATTGCTATCATAGGAAGATTTGCATCTTCCGAAATAGATGATAATGTTGCTAAAGGAATTAATCTATAAAGAGCGATAATAAATAAGACATAAATACTTGTTACAAGAATAATGGAAGCAATCAATGATATCGGTAAATCCTTCTTAACATTTTTCATTTCTCCTGCAACGGTATTCAGATTAGTCCACCCTTCATAAGCCCATAGCGTTGTCACAATTCCAAATCCAATCATGGGTAACAAATTAAAGAATCCTTGACTTGATTGTGGAACAAAACTGAAATTAATGGGCTCACTTCCAAAAAAAAGACCTAAAACAATAATACTAAAGAGTGGAATCAGTTTAGCAACAAGAAAAAATTTTTGAAATATTGTTCCCATCTTAATACCTAAACTATTAATCACTGTTAGTATAATAATCAACAGCGCTGCTATTGCTTTTATTAATAGTGTACTCATTGGATATAAATACGATAAAACTTCAGAAAATACTAAAGCAAGTAACGCAATACTTCCAGAACTTGATAATACAAAATTCATTATTCCACTTAAGAAAGCTACACCTTTACCATATGCTTTTCTTAGGTAAATATAATAACCGCCAGTCTCGGGAAACATCGTACCTAATTCTGCGTATGTTAATCCAGAAAATAGTGTGATAATACCCCCAATTACCCAAACAAGTATGGATAAACCTAAAGCATATTCCACTTCAACAAGTACACGACTTGCGAAAACAAAAATTCCAGATCCTATCATAATTCCAGCTAATATAGCAATACCGCTTATACGATTAATTTCTCGTTTTAATGATGTCATTTCATCTCATCCTTTCGCCATACCAACATTAACATAAAAAAAATTGAAATTGAAATAAAATGCACAAAAAAAAGATGCTTATCTCGCATCTTTTTTGTCATTTTTAATGTGTGATTATGAGCGTTAAGTGACTTTCATTTATATCATCTTCTTTTGACCCTAGAGATGATAAAAACTGATAGCTAAAACTATATTTATCGAGAACTTTGACTAAATCTTTTCTTCGATAAGGATATAGGGTTGTGGATCCTTCGCTAAGTTCATCATTAACCCATAATTGCGTTTTGAATGTAATCGTGTTATCAAAATAAGTATAATGTCTATAAAACTTGATGTCTTTAAAAATAATAGGTTTTAAAGTTTCAGGTTTATCTTTAAGAATCTTATCATAATTGAGCATTTGAATAATACAAGTTCCTCGTTTTGTAAGTTTTTTCTTGATGAGGCTAAAAAACATATCCAGTTCTTCTTCATTCAAGTGAGGCAATGTATTACCTAAACATAAGAGAAGATCATAAGTATCACTTTCTTTTAAATAATCAACCATACTCTGGTTGTAAAACTCAAGATTTGGAAAATCTGTTTGTGCTTTTTTAATCATATGTTCATCTATGTCAACACCAGATGACTTCATTTGTAAAGCATCCAATAACTGAACCATGCGACCTGTGCCACAACCTAAATCAATAGCTTTCCCATCTTTAATAATAAATGGTGTTAAATGATCAGACATTTTTGAATCAAAAGGAAATATTTGATTATACATATGTACAAAGTGATGATACATCATTATAATGCTCCTACTGTTCTAAAAAAGATAATAAGACCAAAAAGTGTAAAGATAGAGAAAATACTCGACCAAATTACAAGTTGACCTGCTAATTTTTCATCTCCACCCATTTCATGAACCATGATTGCAGACGAGACTGCAACAGGAGTTCCAAATAATGCTATCAGACCTGCATATGCATACTCCATCCCTGCAATATGTTTTTCAAGTGCATACGCTAAACCGAGCGTAACAGCTGGGACAATGACAATTCTCCAAGAAACGCCAAGAATGATTTGCTTGATTAAGGGTTTAACCACAGATAACTCAAATTGGCCTCCTAGAGCGATTAAAGCCATAGGTGATGCTGTTAAACTAATGAGTTTAATCGTATCATAGATAAAAGGAGTATCTTCTTTAATTAAGAATAGTGGGACGCCTCCATTAGGGGTAATTATTTCTCGAATAAGTAAAACAAATAGTCCTGAGAAAACACCAATAATTAAAGGATTAGTTAAGATGTTGATGATCAATTTTTTAACACTTATTTTTTCGCCAGTTTCATTAACATGATACATATTGAGTGAAATCACTGAAAGTACATTGGCTAGCGGTATAGTGAACGCTGATAATAATGCTACAACTGCAATCGATTCAAATCCACCTAAAGTTTGTGCTAATGGAATACCAATTAAGGCAAAATTTGAACGAACAATGACTTGAAGTATAACACCTTTTTGATTGGGATCCTTAATCATTAAAGGAATAGTAAGCATACCGATTCCGAATAAGACAAGCATCATAACAACTGAAAAGACAATCACACCAAATTTGATTTCTTCAAAACTATCAATATTATAAACATTAAAAAATAAGAGAGCTGGTAATCCAACTCGAAAAACATATTTATTTAAAATATTGACAAAGTGTAAATCAATGAATTTAATTCTCTTTAAAAAATACCCAAGCATAATAAGTAAAACTATGGGTAAAATAGCATTTGCTGCAAACATAAATGTATCAAACATCAAGCAATCCTTCTTTCATAGTGTACTAACATATTGTATCATAACTGAAGGGTATCAACAATCGAGATAGTCTAACAAAAAGAAGCTTTATCAGCTTCTATTCTTTCTTGGTATAATCTTGTTTACGGATTGAACCATCAACCTTGTGAATCACAACTGAAGAACCAGCTGATTCTGCAAGTTGTTCAGCAAATACAATTGCTTCTTTCTGAGTATCAAAGAACTTAATCGTCTTTGTAGATCCTGCTTTACGTACACGCCACTTTTTGAAGTTTTCAGTACCTTCATCCTTATTTTGTGATACATGATACTTTGGAATCTTTGGTGACTTAGATGAATCTTTCTCTTCAACTTTTTCTTCGACTTCTTCTTTTTTCAAGGGTGCTTCTTTTACATTTTCTTTAGGTTCGACCTTTTTATCAATTGCTGGTTCGACCTTCTTCTCTACGACATCAGGCTTTTTTTCTTCAACCTTTGGTTCAACTGAGGCTTTATGTGTAGCTTGTTCATTCTTAGCAGCCATTTCAGCCTCTAAAGCTCTTTTACGTTCACGTCTCTTTCTAAAAAAACACATGTGCAAAACTCCCTTCTTTATACTTTATCTTCATTATAATACATAAAATATAAAAACAACCCATATTTACCTTTTTTTAATCATTTTAACATTGGATTATACTAAAGCAATGTATATTTGAAAAAATAATAAGCGCACACATGCGCTTACTCTTCAATCACATAAACAATACGTACAACTTCACTCTTATTTCCTGATGAATCAATGACTTCGTATAAGATTTCATAACGCCCAACCTCATTGATGACTTCACCAATCACGGTTATTTTAACATCATCTAAACTATTATCATACACCTGGATTCCTGCATCAATCCAATTATCTGTTACTAAAACAGTATCAACACCAGGTTTTAACGTAACTAGAGGAGGCGTTTGATCAACAACAGTCACTTTTCTAACAAGCGTTTGTACTAATGTTTTATATGTTGTTTGATAAACAATCTCATAAACCCCTTTTTTAGTAAGATCTAGATCATTATATATCACGACAACTTCGAGATCTCTAAATCCATAGTTTGCTTTTGCTCCTGCATCCATAAATTCAGAATTAATCTCAATGGTATCATTACCAGGATTTAACTTGAAATCAAGATAATCAAGGGATAACTCAGTACATCCAGATAAGAACATAACGATTAAAAGCATCAAAAGAATGAATTTTCTCATAACAACCACCATCCTTCTTCTTTCCGATAAAACATCATCATGGTTTTATGATAAGACTCTTTATCTAATACATAGACATATTTTATTTTTGTGAAGACTTGATTATTATAATTAACCCGATAGATAACTTCATAGACTCCCACTACATCAGTATTCACTTCACTCTTCACCTCAAGTGTTCCATGCGATATCGTTGCACCATCTTCTATGTATGGTTGATTTACAAGTAAAGTAGTAATACCTGGATGGATTGTAATAACGACATCTTCTTTTGAAATAATTGACACCATACGATACCTAACATCAATTAATTGTTCTTCATCATAAATAGAGTACGTTATTTTATATGTATCAGTCAGATACAATTCTTGCTCAGTCACTAAAGTAAGAAGAGGATCTGTTAAAGATATACCCGCATCTTCCCATAAATCAAAAGATTGGACGGTATCAATTCCTTCTAATAAGTAAACCGAACTTTTCAAATATGTTTTCTCATAAATGGGGTAGATGGATAAATCTTCTTTAACTTGACTAAAATCTTCGCTCCAATTGATAAATTGATAACTAAAAGAAGGTGAGTTAGGTTTATCCGGAGAACTTGGTGGATTAGCATCAAATCCGTAATAAACAAGGGTAGATGATAGAACTGTCGTCAAATCATAATCAAAAAAAGTAACTGTGTACTGACCGTTATTAAACCTTGCATAAAGTGAAAACGATGAGGTTACAGGTTCTAATTCATATTTTTCTACGAAATCTGAATCATAATACCAGCCGATGAAAGTATATATCCCTATCGGTGTTGGAAGTTTAGGATATTCTTGATAAGAAACCTCTTCCGTATCATAAAGAATAAGACCATTGTAATAATGAATTGTATACACTTCTGGCTCGAATTTCGCATAAAGCGTTAATGACTGATTGATAGGTTCCATAGAATATATCGTCTGGTAAGTCATATCATAAAACCAGCCAGTAAAATCATATCCTGTTGGTTCTTCTGGATCGCTTAAATTGAGTATATCACCATGATAAACTTGAATTGTTTGATATATCGCTTGTTCAACAACAAGCGTTACAGTATACTCACTAGGTTGATATTTAGCATAAAGAGTGATTGGAGTCGTTACTGTATCGACACCTACTAAAAAAACTGTTTGAAAAAAACTATCTTTATACCATCCCATAAACTGATATCCATCTTTTGTTGGATCAAGTACTTCAAATGGATAGTTCGATATTACTTGTACCGGATCCATAGGAGTTCCACCAAATGTTTCAAATGAAATCGTCACAAATGAAACATCAAGTGCTTCTGCTGCATTAACAATACCATATCCATAATAATCATCATAACCGATTATCCCTCGATCTGTAGATGATTGTATTAATTGGTTAATGATATATTCAGAACTTAACGTTTTAAAATAAGAAAGCATTAAAGCGATAACTCCAGTAACCTGGGGTGCAGCAAAAGATGTACCTGAACCGTTCACATATCCATTATTTAGTGAGGTTGTCACGATAGATTCACCCGGAGCAGATATGTCTACTGAATTATTATAGTTTGAGAATGTTGAAACAATAGATGAAGAGTTAACAGAACCAACACTTATAACACCTTCATATGAAGCTGGATAATACTTCGTCGTATCTCCATCATTACCACTAGCTCCTATAATAATAATGCCTTCTGCAATAGCTTGATCAACTGCTTGTTTGGTAATCGTGTTTGTCGATTTAGTTCCTAATGATAAATTGATAACATCTGCACCATGTTCACGAGCATAATGAATGCCTTCTGCAATGGACGATTCTGAAAACTGCTCTGATTCATCACTTTCAGTTAAAGGATCATCTATATTGTTTGCTTTAATGACAAGTAGTTTACTTTCTTGAACAATACCAGCAATACCTTTAGAATTATTTTTGTTTGCTGCAATAATTCCAGCAACCATTGTTCCATGCCCATTATCATCTTCAATATGACTAAGGTTAGTCTCACTTGAGGTTTTAGTTCTTGAATTATAAGAGGTTTGAAGAATACGTCCACTAAATTCTTCATGGTCAGTATCAATACCTGTATCAATTATAGCAATAACGACATCGATTGACCCCTCGGTTAAAGTCCAAGCTTCATTGATGCTCATTAAGTTTAATGCATACTGATCATCTAAAAAAGGGTCTGATGTACTAGGATTAAATTTAGCCATTGAGTAGAGATGATGATCTATTTCAAATCCCAATTGTATAAGTTCTTTTTTTTGTTTTTCTTGACCGCTATAGGTTGCAAATCCATAATCAGAATATGACATAAGTTCAATATCATGAAGGTTACTCAATGTAATAGCTTCTTCTTCATTAGAAACTTTGATCATCATTTCGATTGTTGGTGTTTGATTATTATTAAATACAAAAAAAACACTTAATATGATAACAAAACTGATAAGAATGCTATTAAGTATTTTTTTCATAATGATACCTTCTTTCACCTATAATACTGTCAGTATACTCTTTTTATTGGTAACTCTTAAAAAAAATGCCCCAAAAGGGGCATCAAAAATTATTCTTCTTTTTTGTTTTCAACTGGTTTTTCACTACCGAGATACTTAGGTAGTTCCATCCCTGCCATATCAAAGAGTTCTTTCATTGGTGGGATTGATTTAAACAATGATGATGCAAAATTTGATGTTGAGGATGCGCCATCTTTTGAACCAGAATCCCATACAG
>CAYJBI010000052.1:0-9752 GCA_964368345.1 uncultured Mariniplasma sp.
GTGATGATGTTACCAACATTGAAGCACGCTTTGATGAATATCGTAACATGGCTCTTTATAACAAAGTGACACATTTACCTAATCTCAATAGTTTAAAACATGATTTGCAATCATTTTTTATGAATTTAGAAGATGTTAAACGTAATAACGCACTTGTTGCTTTAGATATTGTTTCATTCTCTAAAATCAATATCTTACTTGGTGAAAAGTCAGGGGACCGGTTTTTAATTATTATCTCTGAACTTGTCGATGAATCATTAGAAGGATATCCTGCGACATTTTATAATTTAAATGCAGATAGTTTTGTTATCTTCTTTAGAAATATAGAAAATTATAACTGGGTTGACAGATGGATTAATAAAATCCTTTCCATCTTTGAAAAACCGATTACTATCGATAAGAACTTTATTAATGTTGAAGTCAAACTTGGTGTATTCAAAATTGAAAACGATCGTTATGAAATATTAAATGCAGAAGTTGCTTATGATAATATGATGCTAGCACTTAATCATGCGAAAGAATCCTCACAACATAAGACGTTTAATTATGACGTCACATTATCACTGATTGCATCACGAGAACAACGTATGGAAGCTGACTTAGCAAATGCGATTAAAAACCAAGAGTTTTATATGGTACTTCAGCCACAATATCATAATCAAGAAGAGAAGATTATTGGTTTTGAAGCACTCATTCGTTGGAATAATCCTAAATATGCTTCAGAATCACCACTTAAATTTATTCAAATGGCTGAACGAAATAATATGATTATCGATATTGGACGTGTTGCACTTCATGAAACATTTCAACTGGCAAAGGAGTTAGAACCATATAATATTCATATTTCACTCAATATATCTCCTGTACAAATTTTACAAGCTGGTTTTGTTAATGAAATCATTTCTGTATTCGAACAGTATGAATTAAAAAAACATTCCATATCATTGGAAATTACTGAAACATTCTTGATTGGATCATTTGATTTAGTTATTAATAAACTTAAACTTTTACAAAGTCATGGCTTTGATATCCATCTCGATGACTTTGGTACTGGTTATTCATCTTTACAGTATCTAAAAGATTTACCGATTAGTACCATCAAGATTGATCGTGCGTTTGTTATCAATATTGAAACAGATGCCCATTCAAGAGCAATTGTCACCATGATTGCTTCATTGGCTAAAAACATTGGTCTTGAGGTAATTACTGAAGGTGTTGAAAACGATAAACAAAATCAGCTCGTTTATAAAGCAGGATGTAATATTATTCAAGGATATCTTGTCTCACAAGCAGTTGTTAAGTCTGAAGCTATCAGACTAATTAAAGAGTTTAATATTGATAGAACCCGAACAATTGATGTACAAAAGATTAAAAAGGAGCTGAAACGATGAACTTTATGCGCGTTTTACAAGTAAGTGATCAAGGAACGATTATTTTATCAGTGATTGCGATATTAGTCATGTTGACAGCGATCTTTTTCCTTGCACGTTCTTACTTTAAAGAAAGAATAAGAATTAAAGAAGAAAAAGCATATATGATTGAAGGTGTTTTAACAAAAGCAGAAATAACGTCGATTATTACATCTCATATTGCGCGTTTAGGAAAAGATGGACAGTTTTCACTCATATATTTAGATTTAGACAAGTTTTCTGATTTCATTAATGCTTTCGGTTCAACAGAAGCTGAAAAGATTCTTGAAAAAATTGTAAAGAATATTGAATTTGCATTACCTAAAGGTGTGAAATTATCGAGATTACAAAATGATGAATTTTTAATCTTTTTATCCATGGATTATGACAGAACTGAAGCTGTAGATTTAGGAAATAAAATCAAGCAATCATTAGCAAGACCCATTAAGTTGTTTGGTGATACAACCATTAATGCTACAGCTTCGATTGCTATCGGATTTTATCCTATCCATGGAGCTACATTAAAAGATCTTATGAATTCATTAAAACTTGCTACTTATTTGATTAAGAAAAATGGGGGAAATAACATTCGTGTCTACTCTGATGAAATGGATACCGAAGGTGGAGAACACGTTGAGTATTATTATCAAATAAAACATGCGATTCAACACAAAGAATTCCAACTATTCTATCATCCCATTATTGATGTTACTAAAAATGATATTTATGGTGTTGAATCATTAATTAGATGGAATCATCCAGAACATGGATTACTAACTCCGTTTAAATTCTTAGGTATTATGGAACAATCAGGAGATATTAATTGGATAGGGTTGTGGGGATTAGAGACTGTTATTAAGACGTATCAAGAGTTAAAACAAGAGTTTCCTAAAAAAGATTTCAAGTTTACAATTAATCTTTCACCTAAACAGTTAATGAATGAATCGCTATCGCAAGATTTCCAAAAACTATTAAAAAAATATCGTATGAACGCAGAAAACATCGTGTTAGAAGTTGTTGAATTCACAGTCTTTGATAAACCAATGCAAATCCATAAAACACTTGCAGATTTAAAGAAGATGGGTTTCCAGATTGCTATTGATGGTTTTGGATTAGATTTTTCAACACTCTCACGTGCTCAAGCACTTGATATCGATATCATTAAACTTGATAATGAATTTTTAAAAGAAGAAGAATCTTATATGAAAGCGAAGTTTGCTCAGCTTTTAGTCGATTTTGCTGAAAAGAATCATTACACCGTTATATGTGAAGCTATTGAAAACAAAGAGATGATTGAAGAAGCAAAAAAATATAATATCACGATTATGCAGGGCTTTTACTTTACTAAGCCACTTTCAGCGGAAGCTTTAAGAGGATATATTGGTACTGAATCTTGGAAAGATGTTGAAAAATAAAAGAATATTTAAAAAACTTACGTAGTAATGTCAAACTTTAAAACGAATTGTGGAAGAAAATGTGAAAAAGTAATTGACAAATAATTGACGTTGCTATAAAATACAGGTGTATCGAGTTAAATCGGTACCAATGTAAAAGGCAAAACCAGGGAAACTTGGCGACGCAAAGCTATAGGGCCTTCAAAGGTAGCCAGTTGTCATTTGTAATGACGCTGGCTTTTTTATTTCTTGAAATTTCAGCATACATATGAAAAGAGGTGAGAGGATGAGACTTTCTCAAGTACTAGGCGTCCGCAGAGTCAAGTTAAGAAATCGAATCTTCACACTTGGCATCATTATTACAGGTATGTTATCGATTGCATTTGGTGTTATTACATTTTATGGTCAAAATGCAGGAAACTTCGTAATGTCTGTTGATACAGCAGCAAGATTAAGAGGAATCACCATGAGTATTGATCCTTCATTCGAGACAGCTTCAAGTAGACTCTTGAGTGATCCCATTAACTCAGCACGTGATGTTACCTATGCATGGATCAAACGTGAAGAGATTACTCAGACAAACGGAAATTACGTTGATATTGATCATGATTATGTTGCATATACATTCTATGTTAAAAACGAAGGATACGAAACAGTTGATTTAAGTTACTACATTCGTATGACTGGTGTTTATGGTGGTTTAGATGAAGGCATACGCATTTTGATTATTGATGAGGGTGTTGAAACACTCTACATGAAAGCTGATAAAGAAGAAAAAGATTATTCGAGATACATGCCAGAAGCTGAACTCTTTCTAACATCTGCAACCATCATGAGAAAAGTAGTTTTCAACTTTAAACCAGGAGATATAAGAAAATACAGTGTTGTTGTTTGGTTAGAAGGTCATGACCCAGATACTAAGGATGAAATCTTAGGCGGTATGATTAAAATGACGATGAACTTTACGATTAACGGCTTTGAATAAGGGTGAAAGACATGAAAAAAGTTCTAATTTCAGTCTTATTACTTATTGCAGTAGCAATGATCTTTGGTACAGCAACGTATGCTTGGATTTCTCTTTCAACCATAAACAATATTGAAGGAATCAACTTAAGTGCATCAACTGCTGAAGAACTTCAGTTATCACATGATGGTATTGAATTTAGTAATCAGTTATCATTAGATACACTGATAGAAGATCCTGATGGTTTTCAACTCTATGACATTACATCAAAAGATGGGATAAACTTCGAAACAGGTGGTCTAAGAGAACATGGCATTGCAATTGCTAATGAACATTACATAAGCTTTGATGTTTGGTTCAGAACATCAACTCATGAAAGAAGTCTTTACATTATCAACAATATTTCAAATCAAATCACATATGATGATTTAAGTAGACCTGGAACATATGTTGTATCAAAAGGCGTCATCTGGAGAGCACCGCATCAATTCTTTAATGGACCTGATCTAGAAGATGTTGTCAATCAAGGAGATATGAATACATATTATGGAAGTGAAGCAATTCGTATTTCATTTGTAGAATTAGTTGATGATCAAAATGATTTAGATACAAGAAATCAAGATGATCTCAAAGTATTGATCTTTGATCCATCAGGAAATCCTGAACGTGGATATGGTGCACTGTTTGGACAATTTAGTTATTTTTTCAACCGAACACTTATCTATGTTGATTTACCTAAGGAAATTCCCAGTGTTAGTTACAGATTATCAGAGATGGACCCAGAGAATCCTTATCAAGCTTTAGATAATGAATCAGAAATAGCATCTTTACAACCTACTGGAATAATTGATCCTAATAACAATAGAGAATATTTCCAAGCAAAGGTAAGAATTAATATTTGGATTGAAGGTTGGGATGCAGATGCATTTGATGCTTTAGATAAAGATCGCATTAAAATACAACTTCAGTTTAAACTTGCTAAACGTGCATAATTAAGAATCAACTTAACGAAAAGTTAATTGAGATATAAGTCGAAAAAATTAAAGGAGACTAGAAACATGAACAGTATCACAAGAAAATTATTATTATCAATTCTTACAGTTGTTCTTACCGTAATCGCTCTCGGTACAACAACATTCGCGTGGTTTACGCTAACAAATACAGCGGTTGTACAACCATTTAATGCTCAGGTTGTATCAGATACCGGTATTGAAGTAGCAGTTGGAGATATCAACACAGCTGATTTAGGTACACTACAATGGAGAACAACCATTTCAACAGATGACATTTACGCATATATGGCTTCTGTTTATGGTGCAAATGCATTTAGATTCCAAGCTGTAACAACAACTGATGGTTATAACTTCAAGGATATGTATGGTGATGACACAACTTCTGGATATTTAGAAATCCCACTTCATTTCAGATCGCCAGACCAAACATCCATTAAGTGGAGTGAAGTAGGACTTCAAAGCACTGCAGCTCCTTACACTACACCAGTAGCATTTACAGATAGTTCCAGTACTGCACGTACACAAGGTGGTACATTCTCAGCTAACCTACAAGATGCTATGAAACTTTCAATTAGAGGTATTACATCAAGACCAGAAGGATTAGATCCTGTTTATTCTACACTTGCTTATGAAAATCCAGCTGAAGGTACAAATACACTTTCTGGCGGTTGGAGTAACGTTGATCGTCGTGGTGCATTAGAAGATGTGACTCGTATTATTGATGGCGTTCCAACAACAGTTCAAGAATACACAGGTGCTCCTGGTTCACAAAGTTTCTACTACAGATCAACATTCTCACTTCCTGCTGGATCAAATCAAGTTTCAACATTTGGTACTATTACATCACTCAGTTCAAACGTCGTTCTTTTAATGGCTGATGGTTCATTAGAAACTGCTGGTGCAAGATACTATGGAAACGTCGTGATTAGAGTATGGTTTGAAGGTTGGGATGCAGAAGCATATAACGCATTATTATCAAGAATTTTAACTATTTCTTTAAAATTTTCTGCTTAATTATATCGTATAAAGCATATAATAAGAGTAAAGCATTCTAGTCAGGAAAGGTGTAGGTTCTACACCTTTCCATCCTCATGGATTTGCACTAGAATTTAACAAGGTGAGGGGTTCCATGAAGATCGAACAAAAGAAAAAGCTTATCAAAGTTTTAAAGATTGTTTTAAATGTATTCTTCTATTCAGTTATAGCTTTACTAGTACTTTTTTCAATTGCAAATATGCAATTAAAAAATAAGGATGATATCGCTAATATCTTTGGTAAAGGATTCCTTACAGTACTTACAGATTCTATGACAGGTGACAAAGAAGATTCTTTTACAACAAATGATGTCATTTTCGTAGAATTACTAACCGATAAATCAAGGGAAGATTTAAAAGTAGGAGACATTATTACCTATTTTAGTATGAAAATCCCAAATCTTAATATTCAAGGTTTTATCACTCACCGTATTGTTGAAGTTTTTGAAATAGGCGATGATAAGTTTATTGTTACACAAGGTGACAAAGAAGGATCATTTCCAGATGAACCCATCAACATTAAAGAAGCGGTTGCTGTTTATCAAGGTAAATGGGAAGGTATAGGAAACACACTGAAACGTTTGCAGACACCTACAGGATTTGCAACCTTTGTTATATTACCTGTTGCACTTATTTTCATTATAGAGGCTGTTATACTTGTTCGTAACATTGTTATTATTAACAATGAAAAGCTTAGAGAACAGATGAAAACAACACCACAAGAAAATTTAAGTTTTGATGTTGAAAAAGAAAAAGAACGAATCAGACAGCAAATTATTGAAGAAATGAAACAACAGGAAGATAAAAATAAAAATCAGTAGGACCCTTAAGGAGTTCGTATGGTAGAGTTTGCGAGATACTATATCAGCTTCATTAGAGATTTCTTTGCAAATATCGGTGAATTTTTCAAACAATTATTTGGAGCCTTTGCCGATTTATTCTTTGATGGGGTTGTAAGACTTTTCAATAATTTCATTACAGTTAGTGCAAACTTTGGATTACTCGATTGGGTAATGGCTTTTGTCGTTCTACTGGTCAATTTAGCATTTATTGTGTTTGTTGTATTAAAACTTTATCAACTTTTTAGACGTTATTTTAAATTCGCGCGCACGGAAATAGAAAAAGATGAGTTATTAGAAGAAATCAGTTATTTAAACCAGAAAACAGTTGAACTCATTGATGAGAAAAACAAGATTCTCGCAATGAAAGTTTCTTCACTTGGTGGTGGAATCTCTGATTACGAAAGAGAAAAGGAACAAGACCAAAAGAATCTATCGGAAGAAGATGTTACTGGTCCTTCACGTTTTACAAAACTTATCCATGTTGATAAAGAATATGAAAACATGGTAACAGCGATTCATATGAAAGATGAAGATATGCTTTCGATGAATGAATTGGTTAAAAGATTCATTAATTTCTCAGCATCACGGCTTGGTTTATTCTATGATAAAAAAATCATTTCTGCATTTTTTGCAGGTATGGCAGCATCGAAAACAATGATTTTAGAAGGGATATCTGGTACAGGTAAAACTTCACTTCCCTATGCTATGGGTAAGTTCTTCGGTAATGATTCAGCCATTATAGCAGTTCAGCCTTCATGGAGAGATCGTGCTGAAATGATTGGATATTTAAATGAGTTTACAAAGAAATTTAATGAAACTGACTTTTTAAAGGCAATTTATGAAACAACTTATCGTGATGATGTCTGTTTAATCGTTTTAGATGAAATGAACTTAGCACGTGTTGAATATTATTTTGCAGAATTATTGTCTATGCTAGAAATGCCTGATCCTGATGCTTGGTTAATTGATATCACACCAGATAATCAACCAGGAGACCCTAAACATCTTATTAACGGTAAAATTTTATTACCTCAAAATGTATGGTTTGTCGGTACAGCAAATAAGGATGATTCAACATTTACGATTACAGATAAAGTTTATGACCGTGCAACACCTATCATCATCAATACTAAAGCAGCATATATCGATGCACCTGATACACCAGGTGTGACATTATCAAGTGATTATCTCATGGATTTATTTACTCAAGCAAGTAAAGATTATCCACTTTCGATTAAGGCCATGGAAAGTTTAGAAAAACTAGATGCCTTTATTACGAAAGCATTTAAAGTCACTTTTGGTAACCGTATTATGAAACAAATTCGTGCATTCGTTCCAGTTTATGTAGCCTGTGGTAATCAAGAAAATGAAGCACTTGATTATATGGTTGCACGAAAGATTTTCCGTAAGTTTGAAAGCTTAAATTTACCTTTTCTACAAGATGAAATTAATGAGCTTTCACAGCTACTTGAACGTTTATTTGGTAAGAATGGCTTTGTTGAATGCCAATCTTTCTTGACAAGTATTAAGAAGACATTCTAATTGAAGGAGATTCTATGAAAAAGGTAAGTGATTTAAGAAGATTTCACGAACAGCTCAATCAAGCTTATTATGAACTCGAACGTGAAGAAGAGTTTCCTAATCACTTTTATCAAGCATTACTCTCTGGAGATAATGAAATTTATCAAAAAAGCATTCAAGAATCTAAAGTTTTCCACGAAGATTGGATTGAAACCATTGAGTCTTATTTTCCAAGTTTAGATAAAATAACAAGAGATCCTAAATCAGGCTTAAAGTATTTACAAGAAGTTGTTCAAATTGAAAAAGCTAAAAAGATTAATAGCGATTCAATTAGACATCTTGCAGCAAATACACAGATGATTAAGGAAGTAAGAAATGGTGAAGTTATTCCTAAGCAAATATTAACGACACAAGCAGAAATCGAGTATGCCATTTATGAAAATAGATTTATTAAAACATTGGTTGATCGTTTATTTGATTTTGTAAGTCGTAGATATGATTTAGTAAAAAACAATGTGGAAACATTTAATAATAAATTTTTCAATTTGAAATCAAATTTTGACGTGAGAGATTCGAATATTTCTCT
This sequence comes from uncultured Mariniplasma sp., assembly GCA_964368345.1. GTDB lineage: Bacteria > Bacillota_I > Bacilli_A > Acholeplasmatales > Acholeplasmataceae > Peloplasma. The sequence continues at coordinate 8,764 of CAYJBI010000052.1, forward strand.
TCAGGTCGATTTAAAGATAAAAGATTTAGTAGAAGATGATCAATTATCGAAAACTAACCATGAGTTACTTACAAGAATACAATCCTTACTAAAACGTGTGAATGGTATTCGAGTTTCGCCATTTATGGAAGGTTTAAAGCAAGTTAAACCAGTTGTTCCACCGATTATGAAAACGTCGATTCTACTAAAAAATATTGACTATAATAATTGTTATAGTTTATGGCTTTACTTAGACAGATACAATTTACTTCATTTCGATTTAGATGTTAAAGAAAAGAATTTAACACTTGATCGTTACTATTTAAGAAATGTGTATCAAACTGCACTTACTGCATTTACAATGGTTTATGGCAATCAAAAAGCTTTAGAGGATCATTATCAGTATTTAGATGTTACTGAATACAAAAGAAAGAGTCCTAAGTATATTAAAAAGAGTTTAAATGAACTGATGACAAGTCCTGATCCATATTCAATGGAAGATCAGCAGATGAATCAATACTTCTTGGAGCAAAATAAAAAGCTTTTACAAGAAAGAATTGATGAGGCTATGGAAGAATCATCAAGTTATGAAGTAGCACTTAGAAAAGCTCTTCGGGATACCATTCAAATATCAAATGCACTCTTTAAAGATTTCTTTAATTTAGAAGATGAAGAATCCAAAGAAGATTTGTTCTTCTCACGTATGGTTAAAACAGATCTTGATCAAGAATTACTTAAAGCTAAAGATCGTGCTAGAGTCGCTCGTGTTATTCGTGAAACAAAAGAAGTTGATTACAACAATGCGATACGTTTAGAAAAAAGAATGCTTAAAAATATTGTAAAAATCAATAAGGATATTCAAAAAGGAATTAAAAAACGTAGTGTTGAAGAAGCAAAGAAACAAGCGATTGAAGAAAGAATCAAGATGGAAAGAAAGAATCTTGAAAAGAATCAATTAGCATTAAGTGAGTATCTAGAGTTTGTAAGTGAACAAAAGAAGTTGCTTGAAG
>CAYJBI010000053.1:0-9690 GCA_964368345.1 uncultured Mariniplasma sp.
GCTTATACCATCCTAAATTGAATTCTTCTAACTATCTAGGCGCTAGTTAAATATAACTTGCAAAAATGGACCGCGTATGAGTCACAAGTCTCCTCATAGTTGGTATCGTACCTTTTCTTAGGCAGCGAATTGTAAATTTTGGTTTCCGGTTATTATAACCTCGGCTTTTTTACATGAGCGACCATGACATGCTTATACTGAAATCCGTGCCGTGACGAATCCAGAACATCCCCAGCGAATTTATCTTACATCAAGGAAGTCTTAAAGTAAAGAGTTATTTCATAAAATAATGAAATTATCAATGGTATAATAAATAAAAAGGACTGGTGATTATATGAATAAAATAGTAACAGCAATTATTGGATATGGAATGTCAGGCAGACTTTTTCACTTACCCCCTCTTGTAAAGAATTCTAACTACCACATCAAATATGTCATGACAAGAAGTGAAAAGAATCAAAATGATCTAAGAAAAGATTATCCTGAAATTCAGATAGCAACCGATTTTAATGACATCATTGAAGATAAAGAAATTGATTTAGTCATTATTGCAACATCGAATGACGTTCATTTCACTTATACTAAAGAAGCATTACTACATGATAAACACGTTGTATGTGAAAAACCTTTTGTCGAAACATATGCGCAAGCAAAAGAATTATATGATTTAGCAAAAGAGAAAAAAAGAATTTTACGTGTTTTCCATAATCGAAAATATGATGGAGATATTTTAACGTTAAAACGTTTAATGAAAACAAAAGATTTTGGTCATATCGTATCTTTTTCCACACGTTTCGATCGATTTGTCCCACAAATTGGAGAAAACTGGCGTTTTAAACCTGTAGACATGGCAGGTATATTCTATGATTTAGCTCCTCATCTTGTTCACCATGCTGTTGATTTATTTGGATTACCTAATTATGTGATGAACACGTTATTTGATGATAGAGAAAACACAGAAGTTGATGATCATTTTGAAATGGCTCTATATTATGATACACATACCTGTTTCTTAGGTGCTCAAATGCTTGAACGTGAACCAAAACCAAGACTTGAATTAATAGGTACTAAAGCAACATATGTCAAATATGGATTTGATGAACCGGATGCTGTTCATGAACAGATGATTGAACCTTATCAAACATCTGGTTTAAGAAGTGAATATATTCAAGAACCTAAAAATAAGATCAATGTACCTTTATACAAAGGTGAACATTATCGATTCTATGATTTGCTTGCTCATCACATTGATGAATATCCTGAACATGATGAAGATATGGTTTTAGCTCTATCTGTCATATTAGTTATGCAATTAGGGTTAATTTCTCATCAAACGAAACAAATGGTAAAAGTTCCACATAAAATTTGACATCATTCATTAAAAATGAGTCAACATACAGTATTTTAATGTTATACTTATAAAAACAATTTGAAGGAGCAGCTATGATTAAAGCAGTTATTTTTGATATGGATGGAACAGTCCTAAATACTATCGATGATATTTGGATGGCTGTTAATCATGCATTGAAATCAAAAGGTTTAAATGAAAAAAGTTTAGATGAAGTAAAAAAATCTGTCGGGAATGGTGCTTTTAAATTGATTGAAAGAATTGTCCCAAAAGCATACACTCTTGATGAAACAAAAACGTTATTTCATCTCTATCAAGATTATTATGACCACCATAGTCAAGTCTATACAGCGCCTTATAATGGTATATTAAACCTACTTAAAGAATTAAAAGATAAAGGAATTAAACTAGGCGTTGTCTCAAATAAATTTGAACATCTTGTAAGTGATCTTAATCGAGATATCTTTATGAACATGTTTGACATTGCAGTTGGTGAAGTTAAAGGAATACCGATTAAACCAGCACCTGACATGATTTATAAAGCATTAGATTTATTAGATATTGTAAAAGAAGAAGCATTGTTTGTGGGGGATTCAGAGGTTGATATGGATACAGCAACAAATGCTTATGTGACATCCGTAGGAGTTACATGGGGATTTCGTTCTGAAGATTTATTGATAGAACATAATGCAGATTATATCATTCATGAACCAAGTGAGTTATGGGCAGTTATTGATAAGGAGAATAAATGAGCATGATCAAGTTAGAAAATGTATCAAAGTTTTATAAATCAGCAGAAACAGTTTCAGTAGGGATGCAAAAAATAAACTTATCTTTTAGTTTAGGAGAATTTGTTGCAGTTACTGGTGAATCTGGTTCAGGGAAGTCAACTTTACTTAATGTGATTAGTGGCCTTGACGGTTATGAAGAAGGTGAACTTTATATCAATGGTGAAGAAACATCACATTACACCATTGCTGATTGGGAAAGATATCGTGGATCTAATATTGGATTTGTATTTCAAAATTATAACATTATTGATTCGTTTACCGTTTATCAAAATGTTCTTTTAGCACTTGAAGTACAAGGTTATCCTAAAAAAGAGAGAAAACAAAGAGCCATTGATTTAATCGAAAAAGTAGGATTAGGATCACATAAAAATCATAAAGCATCTAAATTATCAGGTGGTCAAAAACAGCGTGCTGTTATTGCAAGAGCACTTGCTAAGGATTGTCCTATTATAGTTTGTGATGAACCTACTGGAAACTTAGACAGTGTATCAGGTGCACAGGTTTTAAAATTACTCCATGACATTAGTAAAGATAAACTTGTCATCGTAGTTACACATGATTTTGAACAGGTTGCCCCATATGCGACCAGAAAAATTAAAATGCATGATGGAGAAGTCGTTGAAGATAAAATCTTAAAAAAGACAGATATCATTGAACAAGGTGCTTTACCAGGTCATAAAGGTATGAGTTTTCTTACATTACTCAGATTTACGCTTAGAAGTTTGTTTTCAGCACCTAAAAGATTAACGTTTCTTGTAATTATGCAAGCAATCGTCATGATTGCTTTTTCGCTTGTTTACACATATCGTGTTAGTCAATTAAGAGAAGCAGAGAATAGACAATCTAGTCGTTTTCCTAATGTCACGGAGACTCGTGTTCTTGTGGAAAGAAAAGATGGTAAAGATTTTTCTGAAAGTGACTTTAATTATTTTCGTGATTTAAACACTGTAGAATATGTTTATGAAAATGGTCTTGCTTTTTATAATTCTACACGCTTATATGTATTTCAAAAAGAAAACCGTACACCTAGTCATATTGATGGATTATATGATTATTGGGCGAATATGTCAGTTCAAGGGACTGATACTGCGAAAATTCTTAAAGATAATGAGATTGATGGAGAAAGACCTTTAAATAAATACGATATCATCATTGGTCATGAGTGGATGGATTATACAATTGGGGAGAAGGTCTTTTTAGGTACAAGTAATTACATGATGGGTGCTGAAGAAGATGATTTCCTAGGAGAATTCACGATTGTTGGAATTGATAAAGCTAAACGTAATGTTATTTATTTCTCAGATTTATTTTTAGAAGATGAAAACGTGGATCGTTATACATTTAATTATAGTGTATTAAACAACTTAGAATCAATTGCAAATAATGGTTTTAGTATTGAAGATAATGAACTTGGATATAAGAATCTTATTTATCAAGAAGGACTATCAGGAAGGGAAATTATTCTGGCTGGAAGCGGAACTCCAGTTTCATCGATTGATGTCAAGATTATTTCTTATATTTACATTGAAAACACTATGGACTATCTTGAAATTAGCTATATACTTGAAGATGTTAATGTGACATATGAAGATAATAATGAGTTTTACGCAATTTATTCTGAAGAGCTTTATCAAGAAGTACGTGACTATCTTTTAACTGAATATGAGTATACGTATAAACAACAAAACAGGTCAGTAGCATCTTTATCTGTATTAGGTAGAAATAACGGTGTTAAAACAGTTAAAACAATTGATTATGAACTCTACCGTGCGATATACCCTGCAAATATTCCAGATCCTCAAGCTGCAATTTTAGTCTTTATCATTGGATTATTTACCGGTATTTGGTTGCTATTAATGGGTTTATTATTGTATTCAATTGTTCATGCTGTATCTAAAAACATCATGAAGAGCAGAAAAAAAGATTTTGCTATCTTTAGATCTATTGGAACAAATAAAACAACGCTTGCTAAGCTTGTTGTTTTAGAACAAGTGATTATAGCATTTATAGCTGCAGTGATTATGCTTGTATTCATTACAGTTCTTGGAGAAAATATTCCTGCCATCTATAAGAACACACAATATATGGAAATATCAGACTATGTTCTACTTGTTGTTATATTCTTATTATTTGGTGCTTGGTTAGGTTTGAGATTTAATAAACGTGTATTTAAACAGACGGTTATTGAATCCATTGTTTCAGCGAAGGAGGAATAAGACATGATTAAAGTAAAAGGCCTTCATAAGTATTTCTTCCGACACAAGAAAAATGAAATTCATGTATTAAATGACATGAATATTGATTTTCCAGATAAAGGATTAGTCGTATTACTTGGAGCATCTGGCTCAGGTAAAACAACGTTGCTCAATGTTATTGGTGGACTTGATTCTATTCAAGATGGTTCTATTGTCTTTGATGAACAAGAAATCAAAGGTTACAAATCATCTGTATGGGATCGGATACGTAATGAATCTATTGGATATATTTTTCAAAATTATAATCTACTTCCACATTTATCTGTCTATGATAATATTGCTTTAGTTTTAAAAATGGCTGGGATTACTAATCCAACCCTCATTGAAGAACGTGTACACTATATCTTAAGTGCAGTCAATATGTATCCATTTAGAAAAAAGAAGTCAAATCAACTTTCGGGTGGTCAGCAACAAAGAGTTGCTATTGCGAGAGCACTTGTTAAAAACCCTCGTGTCATTATTGCTGATGAACCAACAGGAAATCTTGATTCTAAAAATACACTAGATATAATGAATATCATCAAGGAAATAAGTAAACAAAAACTAGTTGTTTTAGTTACACACGAAAGAGATCTTGCAAAAATTTATGGTGATCGCATTATCGAAATTAAAGATGGGTCTGTTATTGATGATATCGATAACGATCCAACACACGAACACCAAGTTTCTGACGATAATATCGTATATCTAAAAGATATGATCGAGGGTGCGCATTTAGAAAATGAAAAACTCAATGTTGCATTCTATCAAGATACTGAACAATTAATTGATCCCATTAAAGTAAGATTAATTATTAAAAATAAGACACTATATTTAGATGTTGATTCTTCGATTGAAAAAGTGAAGTTAGTGGAAAAAAGTTCTAATCTTCTTATCAAAGATGAACATTACATTAAGAAAAACAAAGAAGAAATGTTAGAAACAAAGTTTAGATTAGAAAATTTAGAAAATAAAGATATAACAAGACAGTATAAAACGATAGTTTCAATTAAGCAAATTATTATGCTTGCACTCCAAAAGATTATATCATCGTCGCGAAAAGGAAAACTTATGTTATTCAGTTTCCTTTTATCTGGAGCAGTTGTTGCAGTTGTTATTGCTATGGCAGCATCTTCGATTATTCCTGATTTATCTTCAAGAGAGTTTGAGGATAATTATGTTTATGTTGAAGATAATCAAAAAATCATTTCCTATGATGAATTACAAGGGTTTTTAAGTACTTCAACAGATACGTATATTAATACAAGTGAATCCTTGATTGTAGGTATTATTGATCCTCTAGAACCAGAACGTGATTTACTATCTTTTTCTTCTCAAACAGATCGTCTTGAATACGCAAAAGGTAAAATAGTGATGGGGCGAATGCCAACGGCAGACAATGAGTTTATTATTTCATTACCGCTTGCAGAATCTATTATTGATGGTTTAGGTTCAGAATATGGGATTTGGTCTTTAAGACATCTTATGTCTGAAGCATTTAGAATGGGTGATACTAATGTTAAACTTGTTGGTATCATAAAAACAGATATTCAAATTATCTACATGAATGATTCTTTGATTAATCGAGTTAATCCTGTAAATATTGAAGTCACCCTTAACAATGAATCACAGATGATTGGTAGAATGGGATTAAGTGAAATAGAAATCTTATATGGATCACTCCCAGTTAATCAAGAAATCGTTATATCTACAGCACTTTATCAGTTACTATTTGGTAACTTGCCTAGCACCGATGTTTTTCCAGTCACCATTAATACAACGACACAATTTCTTGAAGATGTCTCTGATGCATCGTATATTGTCTCAGGTATTTATGAAAGTACAAGTTTAACAATTATTGCACCAGACGAAGTGGTTGAATTAGAACGTTTTAATGGAAAAAGAAGTTATTATGTTTATACGACTGAAACCATCAAATTAGTAGATGATTTAAAACATGCAGGAATTCAAGGAACATACGACATTATAGAAAAACTTAAAAATGATTTTGATGCAAGCGTGGTTGAATTAAGAGTAACAACAGGTGTCATTGCTGCAATCGTTATCGTATTTGCTTTACTAGGGTTCTATTTTGTTATGCATTCATCTATGGTATCTAGAATCTATGATATTGCTGTATATCGTGCACTTGGAATGAAAAAATCAGAATTGATGCTTTCATTTTTGATTGAAATACTTATCATGTCAACATTTACATCTTTAATAGGTTATATCTTAGCGGCATATGGTCTTCACTTAGCTAATGATACATTATTCGGTATATTTAGATTGTTTATTGTTACACCTATTTCTCTTTTTGTTGGCATACTTGTTGTCTATGTCATTAATGTGCTTGGTGGCATGCTTCCTATTTTATTATTACTTAGAAAAACACCTGCACAAATATTATCACAATACGATATATAATTTAATTAATTTTACGTATAAAGAAATAACAGGGGCGATTCCTTTCGTCCCTGTTATTATTATCTATTCATTTATTGATTAAGTTTTATTCGCCACTAATCATGAGTGATTCAACATAAATAGATGGAGAAGCTATTCCTGAAATATCAAATTTTAAATCTTTCGCAATTGCTTTAACAGAATTCATCATTTGGAAAAAATTACCTGATACAACAATCATTTTAACAGCATGATCTAGTTTTCCGTTAATAATCTTTATACCGCTAGCTTGTAGACTAAAATCTCCAGAAACAGTTTTAACTCCTGCATGTAAGCCTACTAAATCAGTAATGTAGAGACCATCTTGAATATCTTTAATCATATCATCGAACGATAAGTCTGTGGGTTCAAGAACAAGGTTGGTTGGAGATATTCCACCACGAAAACCATTTCCTGTGGCATTTGTTTGAAAAATAGAGGCAGTCTTTAAGTTGTGATTAAACCCCATGAAGATTCCATTCTTTACAAGCTCACGTTTTTGACAACAAACGCCTTCGTCATCGAAAGGAATCTTGAAATGTGAATCCTTATGTAGAGGATCATCAACGAGTGTGATGTTTTCACCAAATATCTTTTTTTCAACTTTATCTTTTAAAGGTGTTAAGTTGCGATATGCGGCTTCTCCAGAAAAAATGGATGTAAATGCACTTAAAATATCCGACATTTTTTCATTGGAGAATACAACAGGATATGAACCTGTTGGAATCGATTTACCACCAAGTTTAGATAATCCTCGCTTAATCGTATGTTCAATCATTTCGTTGATGTTAAAATCTTTAAAATCTTTGACGAGTTTAACATCGTATGCAGTTTTAATATCATCATCTTTTTTGAAGACGCCAATAGCATAGGAATAAGCGTAAGTATGATGTTTAGTTAAATGTAACCCTTTAGAGTTAATAAGTGTTGTTTTAGTGTCAATTTCTTGATAACTTGAATTTTGGACTTGAGTGACAGATGGATTCGATAAAATTCCTTTTTCTAAGTTTATCAGCATCTCTATTTTAGTAGTTACGGGAATTAATCCAAAATCGAATCGTTCTTCTTTAACTTCTGGATATGAAGGTGATCCTTCAAAAATAATGGCAGGTTCATTAACAGTCAATGCTTTTGCATTTTCTATTAATCGTTCAATCATATGTTCAACATGAGATATACTTAAGTTTTCGAAGCGTACTGTACTCAGTTTTCCTTCATAGATACCTCTAAGTGTCACACTTTCTACATCACTTTGTACATGACTATCAAGTTTGCCTTGATAAACAGTTAGAGAGAGGGATTTATTTCTAACAGCAAATATTTCTAGTTCAGATAAACCTTTCTTTTTACCAAGTTCAATCCATTCTAAATACATCATTTTTTACCTCCTGCGCCACCGACAGTCATTGATGAAACACGAATGGTGGGTTGACCAACATCGACAGGAATAGAACCACTGAGTGAGCCGCACATTCCTTGACCGAATTCAAGATTATCTGCAACACGATCAATTTTAAATAAGATATCTTTTCCATGTCCAATAAGCATTGCACCACGAACAGCTTTCGTCAATTTTCCATCTTCAATCATATATCCTTCTTGTACAGCAAAGTTGAATTCTCCGGTTGCAGGAATAACGGTTCCTCCACCTAATTTTTTAGCGAATAATCCATACTTTGTATCCTTGATAATATCTTCGAATTTATCATTTCCTGGAGCAATGTAGGTAGAGTTCATACGTGAGGTTGGAGAAAACTTGTATGATTGACGACGCGCAGAACCTGTAGGGTCCATCTTCATTTTACGTGCATTACGGTAATCAATTAAGTATCCTTTTAATACGCCATTTTCAATGAGAAGATTTTTTTGTGTGGGTTTTCCTTCATCATCAAACGCTGTACTACCCCATGCACCTTCAACATACCCATCATCATATGCAGTCACTATATCAGATCCGATTTTTTCACCGATTTTACCTACAAAAGGAGATAAACCTTTAGCAACAGCAGTTGCTTCAAGAGGATGTCCACATGCTTCATGGAAGATGACACCTCCAAACGCATTGTGTATAACAACGGGCATAATTTGAGGAACCATGTCTAAAGCAGAAAGAAGATTAATAGCGCTCTGAGCAACGTCTTTTGCAAGAGATTCAAAATCAACAACATCGAAAAGTTCAAATCCCATAGAGCGACCGGGTCCTTCAAATGCTTGTTGCATTTGATCATTTTCCTTAGCAACAGCCATCAAGATACCACGAGTATGTGCTCTTAAGTCATTTTGGTAAATACCTTCAGAATTAACGATGAGCACTTTCTGTTCAGATTCTATGACTTGAGTAATTGATTGAATAATTCGAGGATCATAATCTTTCATGATACGTGATAGATGTTGAAGCTTAGATGTTTTTTCTAAAATAGGAACAGACTCCATCGGTCTTTTAATGATTGACTTCATAGGACGGGCTTCTCCAAGCTTTTTAGATTTAACAGGTTCACCAGAGAAAGAAGATTTGAGATTCTTTATAACATCTAGAATTTGTTCAAATGATACATGATTTGTGTACCCATAAACCTCATCAATACCAGATATTAATCTTACTCCAGCACCATAAGTGTTTCCACGGTCAATTTGTGTGACCTCCCCGCTTGTAACTCTTATGACTTCAGTTTTACTATCTTCAAGAAAGATTTCAGCGAAATCTGCACCGGTTGATAAACTTTCATCGAGTAATAGTTGTAATTCTTGTTTTTTTAACATACACTAACTCCCTTCATGTTAGGTTTAATGTAAACATTAATGTATTTTTAATTGAGTTATCAATATTTTTCCAAGGATATTTTGACCTTTCCCATAACACTTGCCCCAAAAT
>CAYJBI010000054.1:0-9666 GCA_964368345.1 uncultured Mariniplasma sp.
ATATGCTTATGAGTTAAAGAAAATGGTTGATGAATTATCTTCCAAAGTTAAAGAAGTTATTGGAACTGTAGGCTTATCTTTATTACCAACCAAGATTAAGTATTTACGTTCTAAATTTGGGAGTTACCATAAAAAGAATCATGAAATCACATTGAATTCATTTCTTGCAAGACTCAATCCTATCTATTTAGAGTATGTGATTTATCATGAGTATGCGCATGTTCTTATCTTTAATCACTCAAAAGATTTTTATAATCTTTTAGATAAATTGATGCCATATCATCGTCTTTATCAAAAAGACCTTAAAAAAATAGCAATAACCTGAAAAATAGTGTATAATAATAAAGAAATTTAAGGAGGATCATCATGGCTGTTAAACAAATGTACCAACTGACCCAAGAGGGTGTCGATAATCTCAAACAGGAACTGACCTATCTTAAGGATGTCAAACGCGAAGAAAATAAAGAAGCATTAAAAGAAGCTCGTGCACAAGGAGACTTATCTGAAAATGCAGATTATGATGCTGCACGTAATGAACAAGCACGCATTGAATCCAGAATTGCTGAAATTGAAAATATATTAAAGAATGTTAAAATCATTAAAACAGATGATAGAGACATTGTTAACATTGGTAAGAGTGTCATCATTCGTTTCACTGAAACAGGTGAAGAAAAAGCATTTACTCTTGTAGGATCAATTGAAGCAGATCCAAGAGCTAAGAAAATTTCGATTGAATCACCCATTGGACGTGCTTTACTCAATAAAATGGAAAATGATGTCGTCGAAGTGAAAACAGAGACAGGTAAATTATTCCAAGTTGAGATTGTGGAAATCAAATAATGACGTTTTACCAAAAATGCATACCGCACGCATATTGTGCATCCATTTTTGATATTGATTATAAAGAACTAAGAAAACAAGGGATAAGTGCCTTGTTTTTTGACTTAGATAATACCATCATTGGATATGATGAAAAAAAATTGCATGAAAACCAAATCAGGTTCTTAATTGACTTAGCTCAACATTTTAAAATCGTTATTCTTTCAAACACGAACTATAAACGTGTTTGTCTCGCATTAGAAGATCTTAAACTTCCATTTATTTGGTATGCAACAAAACCACTCAAAAGAGGGTTTAAAAAAGCACTTAAAATTGTCCAAGTGAATAAAGAAGACGTTATGATGATTGGTGATCAACTCATGACAGATGTTTATGGTGCTAATCGCATGGGTATCAAAGCAATTTTAGTCAAGTCAGTTAAACGAAAATCTGATCGAAAAATTACTAAGTTTAATCGTAAAATTGAACAAAGGGTTATTTTTCATATACAAAAAAAATACCCCAATTTATATGATGAAAGGTTGAAACAATATGTCTTTGACCACACGTTGTAAAGGTTGTGGCGCATTGCTACAACAAACAGATGAACATAAAGTAGGTTATGCTTTATCACTTGAGCATGAGTACTGTCAATCCTGTTATAGGCTTTTTCATTATGGCGAATCATCTGTACATTTCCATCCAGAGGATTTACCATCCTTACCACCCAGTGCAGTTATTTTAATGGTTTCATCTGTACTTCATTTAGATCTACTTTTTAGTTATCCAGTTTATCGCTATCAAAGCGATGCCAAATATATCTATATCATCAATCAAGTTGATCTTTTACCAAGAGATACTAATCTTGATAAACTTATTCTTCAAATTAAACAAAAAGCAAAAAATATGAATGTTCCTTATGAGGATTTAATCTTAATGTCTGCTAAAAATCCTTATGATATTGAACATTTAAAACAATACCTTGAATCACTTAAAGTCTCTAATATCTATTTATTAGGAGTACAAAACAGTGGAAAGACAACCATCTTTAAAGCAATTACTGAGGATAAATCCGCATTAGCTATGAAAAAAGCTGGATTAACTCAAGAAGCTTTAAAAAAATCTTTTCATGAGATGATGATTTACGATATGCCAGGTCTTTATCAAGAAGGGTATTTACATCAATTATTACCTTATGGCATATATAAAGATTTAATACCCGATAAAGAAATTAAACCCCGAATTTATCAACTTAAAGAAAAACAAGCAATCATGCTTGAAGGTTTATTTGGTTTAAGTTTTTATGGTGAATCAACGAATCCAATCTTTTATGTCGATCATTTACTTAGAATGCATCGAACATCAGAAGACCGTATCAAAGATCTTATAGAACATCGTGAAAAACATTTCAAAATATTTGTTGATCGTTATGAGAAAAAAGATTTTAAAATTCCAGAAGGCCGTTATCAAATTACCTTTGCAGATATGGGATTTATGCATGTTTCAGGACCAGGATTGATTAAAATAACGTATCCTAAGGGATTACATCTCTCCTTATCGGAGGCACTTTTCAATGATTGAAAATATTGAGAAAAGAGTTCGTGAAAAACTAAGTGATTATCCCAAACGGTTATCGCACGTGATTGGTGTTAAAAATACAGCCATCAAACTTGCGAATATTTATGGTGTATCTGAAGAAAAAGCAGCGATTGCAGGTCTCTTTCATGATTTTGCTAAATATGATGAAATCGTTGAACAAATGAATATGATGGAATTAAGATGGATTAAAGAATACGCAGATTATAAAGTTATCTATCATGCTATTGCCGCAGCAAATATGTTAGAACATGAATTTAAAATTCATGATCAAGATATTCTTCATGCCATACGTTATCACGTTTGGGGAAGAGTAAATATGTCGGTATTAGAAAAGATTATTTTTGTATCTGATTCCTGTGAACCTAATCGAGAGTTTCCAGATACAACATATATTTATGAATTAGCAGTAAAAGATCTTGATAAAGCAGTTGAATACTGTATGTTACAATCCATTAATGATGTTAAAAAAAAGGGATTTATTCCCTCAAAAGAACAAATAGAAGCTTATCAATATTACCTGGAGGTAAACCGTGGAAAAACTGAATAAAATTATTCAAACATTAGAAGATTTAAAAGTTAGAGATTTAGTATGTTACGACTTTGAAAAGACATCCCCATTTTATGATTATTTTGTTATCGGAACTGTCAATGAAAGACAAGGGAATGCTGCTATTAGCCATTTAAAAAAAGCACTTGTTGCTGAAGAAATTAAACATATTGAAGGAAAAGGAGCATCATGGACTCTCATTGATTGTCATGATGTTATCGTTCATTTATTTCAAGAAGAAGATCGTAAGTTTTACGGTTTTGATCAACGTTTATTAGGCTTTAAGAAAGTTAAGTAATATGTTTGAGCCTCTTTATGATCTCTTAATGAGTGATGTCGACTATGAATCATTACTTGAAGATATTAAACCTTACTTTAAAAAAAGCGATTTGATTATTGATGCTGGCTGTGGTTCTGGCTATCTGTTAGTTGAAATATTAAAGCAAGGTTATACAGCCATCGGACTTGATTTATCATCTAAGATGCTATCTATTGCTTCTGAGCGATTAAGAAGTGAGGGCTTGACATCAAAATTGTACGAACATGATTTGAGAAAACCAATCTATGCAAATGCAGATATTATTATTGCCATGTTTGATGTGATGAATTACTTTAAAGGCGTTAAAACTGTTTTTAAAAACTGTTATCAGTCTTTATATCCTGAAGGTAGACTCATCTTTGATATCTATAAAAAAGATGTTTTAAAGGATTTTGATGGGTATATAGAAGAATCTTGTGAACCGATATGTTATCGCTGGGAAATAAGAAGTAAAGATTCTTTATTTAAACATAAGGTTTTTCATGAAAATGAAGTCGATACGATTACACAATATGTATATGACTTAGAATATTATCTTGATTTGCTTAAAGAATTGGGGTTTAAAGTTGAAGTGAAAGCTTCGATAGATACAAGAAAACACTTGATTATTGCGACAAAATAGCATCCATGGGATGCTTTTTTTAAAAGTAAAACATGATGATTTCTCCTAGTATAAGGTAGGAGGAAAAAACTTTATGAAAACATCCATGATTTGGGTCATTATTGTGATGATTGTAGGAGTTATTTGGCTATTCCCTAAGAAGAGTGAAGAAGTATACATTGAACACGGTAAGGAACAATTAGATTTAATACGTGTTGATATTGTAGGTGATGTTGAATTTCCTGGTGTCTATCATTTTTTTGAAGAGATATCAGTTTCTGAGGCTTTGAGTTATGCTGGAAAAATATCAGTTGATGCTGATTTATCTACCATCAATCTTTCTGAAATGATTACAAGAGATCGTCAAATTATTATATTAAGTAAGACAGATGAAAAGATCGAAATTACTCAAAAAATCAATATTAATCAAGCATCATTCAAAGAGTTAATCACTATATCAGGTATGACAGAAACAAGAGCTGCAAGTCTAATTATCTACCGTGAAACACATGGTGATTTTAAACATTTAGATGAACTATTAAATGTGAAGCATATTGGAGTTGCTACGTTTGAAAAAATCAAACCGTATCTTACACTTTGATAATCTTGATTTACTAGGGATTGGTATTGCTCTTTCTTTGATTTCATGTTTTTCCTATGTGGTCATGTTTATGACCATATTTTATCTTTGGAAGATAAGAAAAAAAGTAAGTTGGATACTTTATCTATTTATTTTTTGTATGATAGTATTTAGATTTGTTATGTATGATCAAAAAAGTATTCCAGATAACATTGATGAAGAAGCCTGGGTTACAAAGGTTGAATCCTATGATACTTATGACCGATTAACTGTAAAAATTAATCATAATAAATATATGATATTTACAGATAAAGATATTTATCAAATAGGTGACAAACTGATGATAAAAGCGTCGGTATCCCTATTTCCTAAACAAACGGTTCCTCATGGTTTTAATGCTAAAAACTATTATCTAAGTAAAGGTGTTTTTGGGAAACTAGAGATTGAATCAATTCGAAAGATAGGGTATCAAACGCATCTATTGACATTAAGAGATAGAATTTTTAGTTTTTATCAAGAAAAGGGAATATCAGATTATGCTCTACTTATGTTATTTGGAGGTTCTATTGAAAAACAGGATGAACAATCATTTGAAAGTTTGGGACTTATCTATATTCTATCCATCTCGGGTATCCATCTATATGCATTAGGTTCTGTTTTAAAAAAGATTTTTTTTAAGTTGAATATACCTCAACTCGTTCAAACATATATTATCTTAGGGGTTTATGCTGTTTTTTTATATCTTCATTGCTTTGATATTAGCGTTTTTAGAGTCTTTCTTATGACTTTATTCATGCATTTTAATCGTATATTTGAATGGCGAAGGTCTAAACTTGAACTTATTCATATTGTTTTTATATTTCTTATTTTGTTTCAAATAGAATCTCTATATTCAATAGGTTTACTTATGATGTATTTAATTATCACAGGAATTGCATTACTTGAACCACTCTATCGGAACAAACATAGTGTAACAAAAAGGTTTGTTATTGGATGGATTGTTTTAGCAATCATCATTCCATTTCAAAATCAATTAAATCTCATATCGCTATTGATTGTTCCATTAGTAGGACATCTTATGGCTTTTTTACTTATGATAGGATCAATCATTATCATGATATTTCCTAAGTTAAATTTCATATTTCAAAAAACGATTGATATCATTCTAGAGGCCATGAAATATGTTTCACAATATGAATACCCAATGATTTATGGTAAACATAATTCATTATGGATTTTGATTTATTTTTTAATCATTCTAGCGTTTTTAATCACACGTTCTAAACTAAGAAAAACAATGCTGATTATTTTCTTGATGGTCTATATTTTTATTCCATATCTCATATGTAATGACGAAACATCAGTCACATTCCTAGATGTTGGACAAGGTGATTCTACTGTTTTAAGATCAAAGGGATGTGTTGCTGTCATTGATGCATTTCAAGGCATTACAGACTATTTAGAAAACAGAGGAATCCACAAAATAGACTATCTCTTTTTAACACATAGTGATTTTGATCACATCAAAGAAAGTGAAGAATTAATGAGTAAAATAGACGTTAGGAAGATTGTTTTATCACAAACAGATCAAGGTTATCCAAACTATACAAAAAAGGTGTATCGCACGAAATCCAATGACTCATTTACTTGTGGAAATTTACAATTAGACATACTTAATCCTTTTAGTCAGATAACTTCATCTAATGATTCATCGATTGTGATTCAAACAAACATCAATCATCAAACATTTTTATTTATGGGAGATCTTGAAGAAACGATGGAACATAAGTTAGTAGATATTTATGGATCAAAACTTAAAAGTGATATTTTAAAAATAGGACATCATGGATCTAATACATCAACATCATTACGATTTCTAATTGCAGTTAACCCAAGTGTTGCTATTATTTCCGTAGGAAGAGAAAACCGATATGGATTTCCAGATAAAAATGTTCTTGAACGTCTGAATAAATATAACATCAAAATACTAAGAACAGATCTTCATGGAACAATATCTTATCTTGCTGATGAAAAGAAATCAAAATGGCAATTACATCTACCTTTTTAAGGTCATTTTTGGTACAATAATTATAAAGGTTAGGAGGCGTATGTATGGCTGAGTCCATCTACTTATATCACAGCAACAACGATTTTCTCTTAAATCATGCCGTCGAAGAAAAAATCAATGAACTAAATGTCGATCCTTTCAATATCGTTAAATACGATTTACTTGAAAACGATTATGATGATGTTCTTGAAGATTTACAGACGGTATCTTTTTTTGCAGAGAAAAAAGTCATTGTCATTCGCAATATTCAAGAGTTAGAAAAAGCAGACGAATATATTTTTCAAAGCTTTATGAATTATTTTCAAAAACCTAATCCTGATGTCGTAGTCATTGTGATGGTGAACGAGTTAATGTCGGAAACATCACCATTAGGTAGTGTCATATTCAAATATGCATTTATTGAAAAAGTTAAGGATATGGATAAAAAAGATTATCCTGATTTCATTAAAAATATGTTTAAAAAATATAATTACACAATTACTGATGATGCCATTGAAGCGTTATTAGAAAGAACAAACCTTGATTTCAATTTAATTAATCAAGAAGCAGAGAAACTTATGCTTTTTGCTTATGAGACTAAAGAAATTAATGAAAGAGCAGTATTATTATTAGTATCAAGAAATCTTGAAGAAAACATCTTCGAATTAACAAATGCGCTTTTATCCAAAAATCAAGCGAAAACAATCGAAATATTTTATGATTTAGTTGCACGAAATGAAGACCCTCTACGTATTTTAAATAATATCGTTGCTAAAGTGAGAGAATTAATGCATACTAAACTTTTGATTGATAAAGGATATCGTCAAGAACAAATTGCAGAACATTTTCATATCAAAAGTGGAAGGGCATATTATCTTGTAAAAAATGCACAATCCATTCCTTTTAATCAACTTGAAAACCACTTAAAAAAATTATCTAAACTAGATTATGATATCAAGAGTGGTAAGATTGATAAAAAACTCGGATTAGAACTTTATTTGTTAGGAGCATAACATGTTTAAACACGAACGCGTTTTACTGTTTGACTTTGAAACAACGGGATTAAATGGATTAACTGAAGAGATTATAGAAATTGGAGCTATTTTATTAGAAAAAAAGGATAGCCAATTTGAAATCACAGAAGAATTATCACTTCTTGTAATCCCAAGTAGACCACTACCTGAAAAGATTATTGAAATTACGCATATCACAGATGATATGCTTTTAAGAGATGGGGTTAGCCAACAAGAAGCATTTCATCGTCTTTTTGATTTATATCAAGACGAGAACACACTTTTAATTGCTTATAATATCCAATTTGATTTATTGTTTCTTCAAACACTATTTAGAAGACACTGGAATAAATTTTATAACATTAAGAATGATATTTTAGATGTCATGGCAATATACAAAGATCGTCACCGGTATCCTCATAAGCTTGATGCATGTGTACAAACTTATCATGTTGATGTAAAAAATACGCATAGAGCTTTAGATGATATTAAAGCCACTTATCAAGCACTTCTTAAGATGAAAGAAGAGAAGAATAATATTTCCCATTACGTGAATAAGATTGGTTATAATGGCAATTATGGCCTTTCAGGAATCAGATTACCTCATGTGAAATATGTGGCACAAAAGGGTGGCTATCGCGAAATTGAAAATAGCTAAAAAAAAAGACACACTGTGCCTTATTTTTTTAAAGGGCGTTAACTTTAGAAGCAAGACTTGATTTATGTCTAGCGACGAAGTTTTGATGATAGATTCCTTTAGCGAGCCCCTTGTCTAACTTCTTATGAGCAAAAGACAATGCTACGACTGCTTTTTCTTTATCATTGGCTAGGATAGCTTGATCGACTGATTTAAGTGCTGTTTTTACGGATGATTTAAAAGAAGCGTTATTTAAACGACGTTTTTCATTGGTTTTGTTACGTTTGATTTGTTGTTTGATATTTGCCACAATTTCACCTCCCATACGTGCAAAACCATTGTATCAAAACCGTGCAAAAATTGCAACAGGAAAGAGAATAATATGGTAAAATATTCATAGATAAGGGGTTATAGAAAATATATGACAACAGCTAATAAATTAACTTTAACACGAGTATTCATGATTCCAATCATGATTATCATGGTTTATCTCAATGTTTTAAAGAAACCATTGGGCTTCCTAGACATGGAGATTGGCCATTTTATATTTGCCATTTTATTTGTGATCGCATCACTCACTGATTTTTTAGATGGGTATATTGCACGAAAGTACAATCAAATCACAACATTTGGTAAGTTTTTAGATCCCATTGCTGATAAAGTATTAGTCATGGTCGCATTTCTTTATTTAATGCTTTTAATGCCAGATCGTGTTCCGATGTGGGCAGTAATGATTGTCATTATTAGAGAATTTGCTGTAACAGGTGTTCGTTTGCTTGCCATTGAACGTGGTAAAGTTATTGCTGCTTCTCCATATGGTAAGGTAAAAACAGCATCAACGATGGTTGCATTGATTATTTTATTATTCAATGATTTTTATTTAACTCCTTGGATAGGTAATGTGATTTTTTGGATAGCAATCTTATTTACCGTTATTAGTGGATTAGATTATTTAATTAAGAATCGCGCTGTTATTTTAGAGAGTATTTAAAGTAAAAAGAAAAAAAGATTCATATCATAAGACGGAGGTGCAGTCATGATCGATAAAGACAAAAGAGCACAGGCCTTAGAGGCCGCAATGAAGCAAATTGAAAAGCAATATGGGAAAGGTGCAGTTATGCGTTTAGGTGATGAAGCTGAACGTACAGTTGAAGCAGTTCCAACCGGATCCCTTTCACTCGATATTGCGTTAGGAATTGGTGGTTACCCTAAAGGACGTATTATTGAGATTTATGGACCAGAAAGTTCGGGTAAAACGACATTAGCTTTACATGCGATTGCTGAAGTTCAAAAAATGGGTGGATTTGTTGCATTTATTGATGCAGAACACGCATTAGATCCCAAATATGCAAAAGCATTAGGTGTTGATGTTGATAATCTAATCTTATCTCAACCAGACACAGGCGAACAGGCTTTAGAAATTGCTGAAGCACTCATTCGTAGTGGTTCCGTTGATGCAGTTGTAGTCGACTCAGTTGCAGCATTAGTTCCTGAAGCAGAAATT
>CAYJBI010000055.1:0-9595 GCA_964368345.1 uncultured Mariniplasma sp.
TACCTATATTGCAGAAACTGTTATTATTTGTAACGGTTCAAAACCAAGAGTAACTGGTGTACCAACAGAAGAAGCATTTTTAGGCAAAGGCATTGCTTTTTGTGCGACATGTGATGCTGCAGCTTGTCAAGACAAAGTTGTTATTGTTGTTGGGTCAGGTGATGCAGCAATTGAAGAAGGCATTTTCTTAACAAGATTTGCTAGCAAAGTTATCGTATCTGTACTTCATGAAGAAGGAAAAATGGATTGTAACGAAACTGCAAAAGCTGCAGCACTTGCTAATCCAAAAATGGAATTCTTAT
This sequence comes from uncultured Mariniplasma sp., assembly GCA_964368345.1. Lineage (GTDB taxonomy): Bacteria > Bacillota_I > Bacilli_A > Acholeplasmatales > Acholeplasmataceae > Peloplasma. Next base: position 303 of record CAYJBI010000055.1, read on the forward strand.
GGAATACATCAGTCCATGAATATCAAGGTGAAGGCGAACTTGAAAAAGTTGTTTTCAAACATTTAAAGACGGGTGAACTCATTCCAGTTGAATGTCATACTTGCTTCTTATTTATTGGTTATGTTCCTAATACACTGATTTATAAAGGTATTGTTGATATGACTCCAAATGGGTATGTAAAGACTAATGAAAATATGGAAACAAATGTTCAAGGTGTATTTGCAGCAGGTGACGTTAGAGATAAATTCTTAAGACAAGTAGCTACAGCTGTTGGTGATGCAGCAGTTGCTGGTGTTATGGCGGAAAAATATATTGCTGAATCTGAAATATTTGAAGAACAAATCATGAAGGATAATTGTGTCACGTATATATTTGATGCTGTTGATCCTGTTCAAAGAGAAATATTAGGTATGCTTCAGGAACTTGAATGTTGCCATAAAGATTTCAATTTCTTTAGAATTGATACATATAAATCAAAAGGATTAGCTAGACGTTTCCCTATTAAAAAGATACCAGCCATTGTTGTTATTAAGAATGGTGTGATTACAGATGTCTTTGAAAATGATTTCTATAAACATAGCATAGAAGCTTGTTTATGTCATTCATAAGCGTCAAGAAAGGATAAACTATGAAAAAAATTACGTTAGTCGTCGTTCTTTTAATGGTCTTAACACTTGCTGGATGCTCAAGATTTGACTTTGGAACGACAGGAGAATATATTATATCAGCAAAAGATGCATTAAAACTCGTTGAAAACAATGAAGCAATCCTACTTGATGTATCTTCAGCAACTGATTATGCAACTTCGCATATAGAAAATGCAATTAATGTTCCTTATACAACATTATTGGTAGATGAACCATATGAAAGCACAATCGCAGATGAAAACATTATTGAATCAGTTATGGGAGCATCAGGTATTAAAGAAACAGATAAAGTTGTTCTATATGATCGCAACTGCAATATGCAAGCATCACGTGTTTTATGGACATTAAATATGTATGGAAATTTTAACGCAAAAGTTATAAGTGGTGGATATGAAGCTCTTTTAAGAGTAGATGCGAAAACAACTACTTTAGCTTCAACCCTTCCACAAGCAGTATATAATGCAGGAGAAAAACAAAAGAAATTAATCGTTTCTCTTGATTATTTAAAAGTGATTATGACAGAAGAAAATACAGTCATCATCGATGCCAGAGCCGCTTCAGAAGTTGCTTTAGGGAAAATTCCAGGAGCAATTAACGTTGACTATAAGAATAATAATTATGTTAATGGAGAATTTCAATCCATTAAGAATATTCAATTAATTTATCTAAAAAAAGGTGTATCTGTAGATACAAAAATTATTGTTTATTGTAAGAGTGGCGTTAGAGCATCTCAAACTTATGTTGCATTAAAAAATGCAGGATTCACTGACGTTAGAGTTTATGATGGCTCATGGATCGAATATTTTGATGTTGAAGCACCAGCAGCACCTAGTGGTGGAACAGCGCCAACAACTCCTCCATCTGGTGGATGTGGCGGATAGGTTTAGAAGGAGACAAGCAAAATGAAACTCATTAAAAAGATATTTTATGTATTGATGCTAATCGCCTCTTTAACTCTGATTTATGGGTGTAAAGAAGAAGCAAATATTGAAAAACTTGCACAGGAATATTTTGAAACATATCCTGATGCAGGAAGCTATTTAATATCATGGACAGATTTATTTGCAAAAATAGATGCAGGTGATGATGTATACATTGTAGATATTAGAAGTAATCAAGATTATTTAAAAAACCATATTGAAGGTTCATATAATGCGGCTTTTGGTACAGATTTAGCAAATAAAATCGAACTTTTACCCAACAATAAGCCAGTCTATGTTTATTGTTACTCTGGTCAAACTGCAGGACAAGCTATTGCACTGCTTCGTTTATTAGGTATTGATGCTTATTCTGTTAAATCAGGTTATGTCAATGGTGGAGCTGTATCCCATACAGACTTTTTATCTACTCAAGCTAATGAAATGACAAATTCCGGAGTTAAATTTGATCAAAAGGTTTTAACTTTTGTCAAAAAGTATTTCAATGATATCCCAACGAATGGCAATCATATTATAAATGCCAATGATGCAAGACTATTAATCGAAGCTGGCGATGTTACAGTTGTAGACATTCGTCAAGCCTCTGATTATGCACTAGGTCACATTGAAGGTGCAATCAACATTCCTTTTGGTAAAGGAATGGAAGATCCATTATTAAAACTTCCTAAAGAAAGAATTCTTGTTGCTTGTTACAGCGGACAAACAGCAGGACAAACGATTGCCATTCTTCGGGCTATGGGTTATAATGCCGATTCAATCAAGTTTGGTATGAATTCAACACTTGATGGATGGGGAACTATGATTAGAAAAAATGCAGCTAATGCATTCTTTGCCAATTATCCATCATCAGGTAATTATCTAGTCAATTGGTCGGATATTTATACAATGATTGATGCTAATGAAGAAATAATTCTTGTTGACATTCGCGCTAAAGCAGATTACGATAATGGACATATTAAAGGAGCAATCAATGCACCATTTGGTGAAGGCCTTGCAGAAAAAGTTGATATGTTACCAACTGATAAACTAGTCTATGTATATTGTTATTCTGGACAAACAGCAGGCCAAGCGATTGCGCTGCTTCGCATGTTAGGCATTGATGCACTAAGCATTAAATCAGGTTTTACTTACGGAGGTGCTGTTGACCAAACTGCATACCATGAAACAACAGAGAATGCTTTAGTTGACGCAAATGATACATTTGATCCTTTCTTATTAGGTTATGTAAAAGGATACTTCAGTGCAATTGCTACTGAAGGTAGTCATATCATTTCTGCAACAAATGCGAAACCACAAGTTGACGCTGGTACAGCAACAGTGATTGATATTCGTTCACAAGCAGATTTTGCAATTTCACATGTTGATGGCGCTATCAATATTCCATTTGGTACAAACATGCAAGAAGCATTTACAAATCTTCCATCAGGACAGCTTTATGTTGCATGTTATTCTGGACAAACAGCTGGTCAAACTTTAGCAGTTTTAAGAGCACTTGGTTACCAAGTAGATTCTATTAAATTTGGCATGAATGCTACACTCGATGGATGGTATAAGAGTTTTCCACCAGCTTCAAACTAATTTTAAGAATAATAAACATCAAAAAAAGGACTTTCAACAGAAAGCCCTTTTTTAATTTAATCATATGTTTTTGATACATTCGTTTCAATCGCTTTTTGTTTTACTGCAAAAGCAACTCTTTCATGAACCTTAGGATCAAGAGGATCTGGAATGATATTATCAATAGTTAATGTGCTTTCATCAACACATGATGCAATTGCAAGTGATGCCGCACACATCATATCATGCGTGATATCTTTTGCATGTGCATCAAGCGTTCCTCTAAATATACCCGGAAACGCAAGAAGATTATTAATTTGATTAGGGTATTTAGATGAACCCGTACCAACGATATATGCACCAGCTTCAAAAGCATCCGCAGGTGTGATCTCAGGATCAGGATTTGCCATGGCAAAGACAATGGGTTTATCATTCATGGATGATATCATCTCTTTTGATATAACACCTTTTGCTGATACACCAATGATAACATCTGCACCTTTCATTGCATCTTTTAATAAGCCGTTTTCTAAAAATGGATTTGTAAGGTGAGCTAAAGCTTGATGATTAGCTGATAAATCAGGATCTTTTCTTGTAAGAATTCCTTTTTTATCACAAACAACCATATGCTTAACTCCTAAACTCATTAGAAAATGTGCGATTGAAGTTCCTGCTGCACCTGCACCGTTGATGACAAGTTTAATCTCTTCAATGGATTTACCTACAAGTTTTAATGCGTTGGTTAGTGCAGCACCAACGACAATAGCTGTACCGTGTTGGTCATCATGAAAAATAGGAATATCACAAACTTTTTTAAGTTCTTGTTCAATCATAAAGCAGCGAGGGGCTGAAATGTCTTCTAAATTAATACCACCGAAGCTTCCTTGAAGAAGTCTAACTGTTTCAATGATTTTTAAAGGATCTTGCGAATCAATACAAAGAGGGATAGCGTCAACGCCACCTAGAAGTTTGAAGAGTATTGCTTTTCCTTCCATGACCGGCATACCAGCCTCAGGACCAATATTCCCTAAACCTAAGACTGCAGAACCATCGGTAATGACTGCAATGGTATTATGTCTTCTTGTATAGGTATAAGATAAAGTTTTATCTTTTTCTATTTCTAAACAAGGATAAGCAACCCCAGGTGAATAGAGGATAGCTAAGTCATCCTTAGACTTAATTGTTGTTCTTGATGTCATCTCTATTTTACCTTTGAGTTCTTTATGAACTTTGAGTGATAATTCTGAATTATTCATACGATTGACCTCCACGACTCTCTTCATTATTGTATCATAGGATAGTATGTTTGTCGTTTTCATGTAAGAATGTACAAAATAATGTGAAAATATAAAGCGCTTTCATAAAAAGTTTATTTTTCTTATCTTATTATGTATAATAAGGGTATCAACCTAAAGGAGACGTTTCATGGACAAAAAGTATGTTGCAGAACCCTATCGTATTAAAATGGTGGAACCTATTCGGGTAACCACAAGAGAAGAACGCATCGAAATGCTCAAAAAAGCAGGGTATAACCCTTTTTCTTTGAGAAGTGACGATGTTTATATTGATTTATTAACTGACTCAGGCACAGGTGCTATGAGTCAAGAACAGTGGGCAGCAATGATGATTGGTGATGAAGCCTATGCAGGAAGTCGTAGTTTTTATCGTTTAGAATCTGTTGTTAAACAAATTTCAGGTTATCAGTATTTTATTCCTGTACACCAAGGTCGTGGAGCTGAAAAGGTCTTTTTACCACAACTCGTGACGAAACCAGGTATGTTTTATATTTCAAACATTCATTTTGATACAACACGTGCGCATGTTGAACTTGCAGGAGCACGTGCGATCGATTGTGTGGTACCTGATTGTTATGATATTGAACACTGGCACGATTTTAAAGGTAATATGTGCTTAGAGTGCCTTGAAAAAACGATTATTGAAAAAGGTAGAGAAAATATTGCTGGTGTTATTATGACAATAACAAATAATTCAGCAGGTGGTCAACCAGTTTCAATGAATAATATTAAAGAAACAAAAAAGATTTGCGATACATATGGTATTAAGATGATTATTGATGGTGCACGTTATTCTGAAAATGCCTTTTTCATTAAAGAACGTGAAAAAGGATATGAAAATAAGAGTATTTTTGAAATAGCAAAAGAACAGTTAAGTTATGCTGATGCTTTTTTAATGAGTTCAAAAAAAGATGGACTTGTTAATATGGGTGGGATTATAGCAATCAAAGATGATAAAGCGTTATTTGATAAATGCCGTACTTTTGTTGTCCCCTATGAAGGGTTTCCAACATACGGTGGACTTAATGGTCGCGATATGGATGCTTTAGCAGTTGGTTTACTAGAAGCACTCGATTGGAATTATTTAAAGCATCGTATTGATCAGGTCAGATTTTTAGGTGATTTACTTCATGATGCTGGTGTGCCAATTCAATATCCAGTGGGAGGCCATGCAGTTTTTGTTGACTGTAAAGCGTTTTGTCCACATATTCCTTATGATGAGTTCCCTGCTTTATCTGTAACGAATGCCATATACATTGAAGCTGGCGTTAGAGCCGTTGAAATCGGGTCACTCTTATTAGGAAGAGATCCTGATACACACAAAAATAAGGAAAGTAAGATGGAACTCATGCGGTTAACAATTCCAAGAAGGCTTTATACATACAATCATTTGCAGGTAGTTGCAGATGCAGTAATTCATGTCTATGAACATCGTCATGAATTAAAAGGGTATCAGTTTGATTATGAATCACCCATTTTACGCCATTTTACATCTACATTTAAACCTATAGACTAAGGAGAATTATATGCCATACAGAATTTTAGCTATTAACCCAGGATCAACTTCTACAAAACTTGCGATTTATGAAGATGATGTCTGTGTATTCAAATCGAATGTTAAACATGATTCAGATACTATCTTATCTTTTAATCACGTGATAGATCAATTTGATTTTAGAATGAAATCAATTAAAGAACAACTGATTAAAGAAAATATTGATTTATCCACGATTGATGCAGTTGTTGGTAGAGGTGGTATGTTAAAACCGATAGAAAGTGGGACATATCTTGTTAACGATCAAATGATTGCTGATATGAAGGAAGCAAAACGTGGAGAACATGCATCAAATCTTGGTTGCTTGATTGCTAAAGAAATAGCTGATCTATATCATATTCCTAGTTATATCGTTGATCCGGTTGCAGTTGATGAAATGGAAGATATTGCAAGATATACCGGTATGCCAGAAATACAAAGACAAAGTATTTTTCATGCACTTAATCATAAAGCAGTTGCTAGAAAAGCAGCCAAAGATTTAAAAAAACGTTATGAAGAACTCAATTTTGTGTTAGTTCATTTAGGTGGCGGCATTAGTGTTGCTGCTCATCAAAAAGGGCGTGTCATTGATGTTAATAATGCCCTTGATGGTGATGGTCCCATGTCTCCAGAAAGAAGTGGGGAAGTTCCAATGGGACCTTTATATAAAATGGCTTTTTCTGGGAAATACACATTAAAAGAAATCCAAAGAAAGAACTATGGACAAGGTGGTTTAGTCGCATACTTAAACACGAATGATGGTGCAACCATCATGAAAAGAATCAAAGAAGGTGACGAAAAAGCTGAATTTATTCATCGTGTGATGTGTTATCAAATTGCGAAAGAAATCGGTGCTTATGCAACGGTATTAAAAGGTGATGTGGATGCAATCATTTTAACAGGTGGTCTAGCATATAATACGTTAACCGTAGATTTGATTAAGGAAAGAGTTCTATTTATTTCTCAAGTTTTAGTTTATCCAGGTGAAGATGAAATGGCATCTTTAGCAGAAGGTGGGCTTAGAGTACTTAAACATGAAGAGAAAGCAAAGATTTATTAATAAGGAGGAAATCTTATGATTAAAACAATGCTTGATATAGTTAAAAAAGCTGAATTATTAACACCAAAGGTGATGGTAGTTGCAGCAGCCTCTGATCATCCTGTATTAGAAGCTGTTATTATGGCTAAAAATGCAAAAATTATTCATCCTGTTTTAGTGGGTGATCAAAAGGAAATTGAAAAAATTTTGTATGAATTAAAAGCTGTGTTATCTGATTATGAAATTATCGATGAAAAAGATCCGATGTTAGCTTGTGAAAAAGCAGTAAAAATCGTTTCATCTGGTCGAGGCGACATTCTTATGAAAGGATTTGTGGATACGTCTATCATTTTAAGAGCAGCACTTGATAAAGAATTTGGTTTAAGAACTCCCAATCGTATTTCTCATGTAAGTGTGATGGAAATTCCTAATTATCATAAGTTACTCATGATGTCTGATGGTGCGATGAATATTGATCCAAATGTCGATATCAAACAAGAAATTATTGAAAATGGCATTGAGATTTTACATGCTATAGGTATTAAAACACCTAAGGTTGGTATGATTGCAGCAGTCGAAAAAGTAAACCCCAAAATGCAAGCAACTTTAGATGCACAAGAACTTATTGAACGAAACAAAAATGAGCGTATCAAAGGATGCACAATTGGTGGACCATTTGCTCTTGATAATGCCATCAATAAAGAAGCAGCTCATCATAAAGGAATTACAGATCCTATGGCAGGAGATGTCGATTTTATTGTTATGCCTCAAATTGAATCAGGGAATGTTTTTTATAAGAGTATGATGTTTTTAGCAAATGCTAAGAGCGCTTCAGTGATTGCAGGAGCTAGAAGACCTATCGTATTAACATCAAGAGCAGATACCAATGAATGTAAGTTTTACTCAATTGCACTTGCTTGTTTAATTGCAGATTCAAAGTAGGAGATAAAAATACATGATTGTACTTAATGGAGAAGATCTCACACTTCTTGATTTGAAACGTATTGCAAGAAATGGGGAAGAAGTAAGCATCAATCCTAAAAACATTGAGAAAGTTAATAATGCTGAAGAAATCGTTAAAAAACTAGCAAACGGTGATGACGCAGTTTACGGTATCAACACTGGTTTTGGACATTTGGCGAATGTCAAAATCGATAAGAAGTCTTTATCTGAATTACAAGCAAATTTACTGATGAGTCATGCATGTGGTGTTGGAGATCCGTTACCTAAAGAAACGGTTCGTGCAATGATTGCTTTACGAATTAATGCATTAATTCAAGGGTACAGTGGTTTACGAGAAAAAACTGTATTAAAGCTTCTTGAGTATCTCAATAAAGACTTTATACCTGTTGTTTATGAAAAGGGAAGTTTAGGAGCAAGTGGTGATTTAGCGCTTCTTTCTCATATGAGTTTACCCTTAATAGGCTTAGGCGAAGTTGAGTACCAAGGCATTCGTTATCAAACGAAAGATGCACTCCAAATAGCTAAGATAGAACCTCTTTCTGATTTAAAAGCAAAAGAAGGATTAAGCTTAATCAATGGGACACAAGCTATGTCTGCCATCGGCGGACTTGTTTTGTATGATGGTTTTAAGTTGTTACGCTATGCCAATTTAGCACTATCCTTATCGATGGAAGCACTACAAGGTGTTATGAATGCTTATGATGAAAGAGTTCATATTGCTAGAAGACAACTAGGACAAATCAAAGTCGCTGCTGATATTAGAGATTATCTTGAAGGAAGTCAATCAGTAACTAAGCAAAATGAAATACGAGTTCAAGATGCTTATTCACTACGTTGTGCACCTCAAGTGCACGGTGCAGCACTTGATGCACTTCAACATATAAAAGACATTTTAGAACGAGAAATGAATGCTGTAACAGATAATCCATTAGTGTTCAATGGGAATAATGAAGCGATTAGTGCAGGTAACTTTCATGGAGAACCGTTAGCAATGACATTTGATTATATGGGAATTGCACTCTCTGAACTTGCAAATATCAGTGAAAGACGTATCGAGAGAATGGTTAATCCTCATTTATCTGGAGGATTACCTGCTTTTCTAGCTAAAGAATCTGGATTAAATTCTGGATTTATGATTGTTCAATATACTGCTGCTTCACTTGTATCAGAAAATAAGGTTTTAGCACATCCAGCATCTGTGGATTCAATTCCATCTTCTGCAAATCAAGAAGATCATGTATCCATGGGGTCTATATCAGCAAGAAAAGCTCGAATGATTTTAGAAAATGCACGAAAAGTAATTGCAATGGAAATGTTTAC